>JALGYA010000263.1 GCA_029824475.1 Fimbriimonadia bacterium
CTAGACGCACGAAGCTCAAACGCGACTCCATCAGACAAACCTCGCTGAATGGCATGAAAAAGTGTAAACCATGTCCTGTCTCAAACTGTTCACCATGTCCTGTCGCTGAACACCAAGCCGGGGGAGAGGCCAGAACTAAGAACCTCCTCACCCTCTTCCACGTCGAGCGCTGCTTATGGCAGCCCTCTTTGGCGGACCCTCTCTCCTCCTACCAAGCTATGAGGAGAGAGGGAACCAGAACAAGCATTGACATTGCAAACCGCTGCGAGTCCGTGCACAATAGAGCCATGGATCGTCGCGACTTCTTGAAGACCGGTGCACAGGCTGCCGTCGGACTCGGCATAGCTGGAAAGCTCTCAATCAACAACGAGAACGAACCGGAGCCGAAACCACGCCCTGCACCCCCAGCGGAGAAGAAGCACTGGGTCTGGTCCGGCACAAGCCGAAACGCGTCGACGCAGGACCTCAAAGCCAAGTACAAACTGATGAAGCAGCGCGGCCTGAGCGGCGTCTACATCAGCGGGGTCGATGACCGGGAGTTCGACATCATCAAAGAGGCGGGCCTTGAGATCCACACCTGGATGTGGACGACCAACCGGGGCGACGGCTGGATTCGTGACAATCATCCTGACTGGTACATGGTGAGCCGCAGCGGAAAATCATGCTTCGATCAGCCGCCGTATGTCGGCTACTACAGATGGGTCTCTCCGGTCATTCCCGGTGTCCAAAACTACTTGACCGAGAAAGTCGGCGAGCTGGCTGCGCATCCTGCAGTCGATGGCGTCCACCTCGACTACGTCCGCTACCCCGACGTGATCCTGCCGGACAACCTCTGGGAGACCTACGGCCTCGATCAGAGCGAAGAGCTGGCGGACTACGACTTCTGCTACAGCGAGCACACTCGGGCAGCGTTCAAGAAGGTTTCTGGCCGGGATCCGCTGGATATCAAGGATCCGGCGCACGACCAGGAGTGGCTGCACTTCCGATACGACTCGGTCACCAATCTTGTCCGAAAGCTGGCGAAGGAGTCGAAGAGCCACGGCAAGATGATCACGGCTGCGGTCTTCCCTACTCCCCGGCTGGCCAGAAAGATCTGTAGGCAAAACTGGGCGGACTGGCCGCTCGACGCCGCCTGCCCCATGATCTATAACAGCTTCTATAAGGAGCCTGCGGAATGGGTCGGCGAGATGGTGCTTGAGAACACGCGCGGCGTCACGATGCCTGTCTACTCAGGTCTGTACATGCCGGCGCTCTCGGACCTGAAGGACTTCCGCACGGCGATCGACCTGACGCATAAGCGTGGCGGAGCCGGCGTTTCGCTCTTCGGCGGCGTAAGCGAAAAGCATTGGAAGGTCTTCGAAGAAGCGATCAGCTCTTAAATCGAAACGGGGCTGTTGGTAGACTGAGGTCATGCTGACAGCCCTTCTTGCGGCGGCCGCCATTGCGGCCCCTCAACAGTCGAATCCCGACATCGAGTGGTGGCGTGAGGCCCGCTTTGGGATGTTCATCCACTGGGGGCTCTATGCCGTCCCGGCTGGCGAGTGGGGCGAGCGCAAAACCCACGGCGAGTGGATCCTAAACACGGGTCAGATCCCCGTCAAAACGTACGAGAAGTTTGCCGGCGACTTCAACCCTGTCAAGTTCGACGCGGACGCCTGGGCGAAGATGGCAAAGGCGGCCGGAATGAAGTACCTGGTCATCACGACCAAGCACCACGACGGCTTTGCTCTTTGGCCCTCCAAGACGTCCGACTGGGACATTGAGAGGACTCCTTATGACAAGGACATCATGAAGGACATCGCGGAGGCCTGCCGCGCGAACGATATTCGGATCGGCTGGTACCACTCGATCATGGACTGGCACCACGAGGACTACCTTCCCCGGCGCGGCTGGGAGGATCGGTCCGCTGAAGGCGCCGACTATGAGCGGTATCGCCAGTACCTGCACAGCCAGGTGACGGAGCTGCTCACGGAATACGGCAAGATCGATGTGATCTGGTTTGACGGCGAGTGGGAGGCGACTTGGAAGACCCGATTTGGCGAAGAGCTGTTTGCGCTCTGCACCAAACTGCAGCCGCAGATTCTGGTGAACAACCGAGTCGGCGCTGGCCGTACGAGCGGCCACTTCGGCACACCTGAGCAGCGCATCCCCGAAACCGGCCTTCCTGGCCAGGACTGGGAGACCTGCATGACTATGGGTCGAACTTGGGGCTACAACAAGAATGACCAGAACTGGAAGTCTTCTAAGACGCTTATACAGAACCTCGCGGACATCGCGAGCAAGGGCGGCAACTACCTTCTGAATGTCGGCCCGAAGGCTGACGGCGAATTCCCGCAGCTGGCGGTCGATACTCTCGCTGAGATTGGAGACTGGATGGACCTGAATGGCGAGGCGATTCACGGCACCACGGCCTCACCGGTAGGCAAGCCGGATTGGGGCCGGATTACGTCGAAGGGCGATGATCTGTATCTGATCGTGTTCAACTGGCCGGACGAGGGGATCATCGAGATTCCCAAGCTCGGAAATGACATTCAATCGGTTGAGATTCTGGGTTCAGGTGAGGTCAACTTCATCGCCCAGCGACGCGGCCCGAACTTGATGCTGAGCGTTCCTCAGCCGACTCTGAATGAGACGGCGAGCGTGATCAAGCTCGACCTGGGCGGTGCGCCGATCGCCTATCTCGATCCGGTCATCAAGACGGAGACAGAGCAGTTTATTGGATTCACGGATGTTGTAATTGAGGCGGCTTCAGATGAAGTTGTTCTCCACTACACGACTGATGGTTCTCCCCCGACATCTGCCAGCCCTAAGTATGTGGGGCCGTTCAAGATTATTGAGACGAGCACGGTCAAGACCGCCGGATTCCACCGATCACGCCGGGTGACGGAGACGGTTGAGCGGCTGTGTGAGAAGGCTGTGCCGATGCAGGCGCTCAGCCCTGCCAACGCAATGATTGGCCTCCGAAGGAAAGTCTATCTTGGCGAGTGGAGCGAGCTCCCTGACTTTGACAGCCTTACGGAGCATTCCAATGAGAAGGTCGCCAACCTTCTGCTTGACGAGTCGAGGTATTCGGAGGATTTTGGCGCCGTCATCGAGGGCGTGATCCGCATTCCTGAAACTGGCGTCTATCAGTTCGAACTGACTTCAGATGACGGGTCGAAACTCTTGATCAATGGCCAGGTGATTGTCGATCACGACGGAATTCACTCGGCATCTGCAAAGTCTGGCGAGGCGGCCCTCGCGAAGGGCAGGCACATCATCCGGGTCGAGTATTTCAACGGCAAAGGCAACTTCTCGCTGAACCTCAAGTGGCGCCGGGCTGGTGAAGAGTTCACCAAGGTGCCGGACAGCGCGTTCCGCTAGAGATCGGTCTCTTCAAACTGGGATTCCGCTGGCGGCCTCTCGTCGGGCCGGTATTCCGGCGTTGGGTCGGGTGCTAGGAAAGAGCAGGCGAAATTGAGAATCCACGAAGCGACGATGATCATGAAGATGATCGACCAGATCGACCTGCCCTGAAGTGGCGCCAAGAATGTCCGCTTCAAGTTGTAGCCAACCGCGCCAGGACGGAAGTATGTCTCGCCCTTGCCGCATTCGGGGCAGCGCGGCCCTGCCGGGCCGA
>JALGYA010000264.1 GCA_029824475.1 Fimbriimonadia bacterium
AAACCAGCCGATGATCGGACAGAAACTCCCTCCCCGGCATTCAGAACGGAGAGTGCCATTGATCCGAAGCCGTGGGAGGACTCCACCGTCCGCTCCACAAGAGGAGCATCGGTGAATACGATCTGGTCAGCTTGGATATGCCCCCAATGCCCGCCAGCACTGTCAATTATTTGAATCCGCGCCGTCTTGCCTTCATGAGCAGAAACGTCGAGAGACTCGAGCCGATGGGCATTGCTGTTGTGCCCGGTCAGCTTGGCAACAGACTTCCCTTCAACGACCACTTCAACGTACTGATCAACAGCACGGTTTCCACCTGCAATTGTCAGCGTGATGTACTTGCGGGAAATCTCGAATTCTGGGCTCGTCAATGTGCCTGTCAGGTTGTCAGCGCCCTGAGAATCTCCATCAGAACGCGTGTTGTGCGTGTTGACGAATCCCTTGCCGGACACACCGGAGACGATCTGATGATCAGTCAGCGAGCCCACCGGAAATGGGCCGCCGCCAAAGGCGTCGCCCTCCGCCATCCAGTCACCCCAGTCATTGCCTTCGAAGTCGGCGAAGACGATCTCCGAGCGCTTTCTAGGACCAGATTCGATCGATGAGGGCTCGACCGTACTGAGCAGCGTCACTCGTCCTCCTTTCTTGACGATCCTGTTCCTACGCTGCCCTAGCGAGGAGTCACTTAGATAGGGGCAGGTCGCGTTCTGCAGCCACCCTCCCAGCTCCACTTGAGCCTCATCTTCGCCTGCGTTGGTCACCATGAAGCTCATCACAGTCGCTGGCAGCGCCGAATTCTCGGCCTCAAGCGGGATAAACGGCGAAAACGCCTCCAGCTTCACTTCAACTGGCAGATTAGGATCGGTGTACGAGACCTTTCCAATTGGATACTCGCCTCTAAACGAAACACCCGGAAAGCCCTCGTGATCCAGCGTCTTCACAACCGACTTGCCGCCGGACCGCACGCGAATCGCAAACCCTTGGTCCACCTCAGCCCCGTTGTGCTTGTTATATTCCGATCCAAACTCGATCGGATGAGCGTAGTGCCCGCCCAGGGTCATCGAGTCGATCCGCTGGCCGTGGTCCGGCTCGCGCCGGTAGTTGCATTTGAAGATATCCCAAAGCCAGAGCCGCCCATCGCCGCCCAGATAGAGCTGCCCGCAGCCGATCCCACCGACCGGCATTCCGATGTACTTGAGCTGCTCGTCCCACCCGGAATAGACCTCCGGCTCGGCACGCTCGGTAAGCGAAGCCACCCAGTCTTTGTTTAGCCCCTTGTCAGCCGGAACCAGATGATCAAACGACTGGCCCCGCTGAGCCAACACGACATCACCCTTGGCAAACGAAGCGCCAGGCACCATGTAGGCACCGACGCCGATGGCTGCAGTCTTCAAAATGTCGCGCCGGGTTAGGCTGAAGCTTGAGTTCTCGGTCTTGGCCATCTCGTCGTCCCTCTGGATCAAGAGAGAGCATACCGATCAGCTGGGCAAGCTCGAGCGGTCAGTCACCGATCTCCCAGGGATGCAGCGAGCGGGCATAGCCAACTTGGAGGCGGAAAAGCCGATGATCTTCCGAGCCGGAGTGGTGCGCTCGTTCCAGCTGCTCAGCAGTCGGCTTCCCTTCGTCCTCGAAATCAACATCCACATCTGATGGCAGACCCAAGCTGTTTACAAAGCTCCCAAGTTCTGCCGGATGATCTGTGACAATCTCCCACTCGATGAAGTTTGAGAAATGGTAGCGGGCTTCCCAATGGTCTCCCGTCCCTTGCTTGCTCACAACATGACCTGGGATCCTCGAATCATGAACCCTCTGGTCGAGTCGCCAGACCTCAATTTCACCCAACGCGACAGACCCAAACACGGAAAAGAGGATCAGCCAGCAGGGACTGGTGACAAGCAGGGTCAGGATCGTGCATCCAACGGTGTTTGCGTTCCACTTCCGCCGCGTCTTTGCCGTGGGAGGAGGGACCGCATCCACGATTTCAGGGCTCGCTGTCTGATCCGTCATGACCTAACTCACCGGCCGGGCTGGCACCAGGCCAATCAATTTCAACACCTGAACCTCCGAATCTGTGCCAGCAATCAATCAGGTGCAATTGGATCCTGCTTGATTCCGTCCTCCCTCATCTCCACCGTAAGCGTTCTTTGGCCAATCGATACAGACTCAGGGCCGCGATTAAATTGAGTTGGTCTGTTCGCCTGAAAGTCGATGATCAGCAGGTCTTCCTCAAGTGTTAGGCTTGGTTCGAACACGCCGTACAGCATGAATTGCGCTTGCTTATGGCTGGGGGCATCCTGTGCCTCGTGGACGTGCACTCGGTAGAAGAAGGCAACCGTCGCCCCGGCGTTCATCCTAAAGAGCGTCACTGCGATCGAGTCATCACTCACCTGCTGAATCTGTTCCGATGTAGGCTCATCGTCCCAGCCAGAACAGTAGACGCTGCAGGCGCTGCCGCATGAGATTAGTGCAGTAATACTGATCCAGAAGGCTAAGCGCCAGTTTCGTTTAGTATCTGCCATTTGATATCAATATCCACTCCTGGCCAAGAGTCACTAACGGCGAAAAGGCCATTGCTGTCCACATCTCTGCTATCCGCTGTCGCGAATCCTGATCGCCCGTATTCGCCACTCATTGCGCCTCGCCTCTTTAATCAACGCTGAGTCGATTCAATCCGTGCCCCTTGGAATCAGTTAGGCGCGCTGATCACCGTCGTGGTCGAGCTGTGCTCGATCAGAGCCTGGATGAACCGCCGCCTCCCAGGCATGTGCGAATTGAACCGGAAGAAACGCCCATCCTTAGCAAACAGCGCATATCTCGTCGTCCGGGGAGTGTACGGGCGGAACGAAGCGGAGTCAGAGAAGGTGATGCCACCTGCAGAGCCGCTGATCGACTCGTCCCTGTTGTCCGCAGCCGGGTTCGGCACGTGCTCGTACAGCATCTCAACCGACAGGATCTCGTCCCACGCGATCGACTCTGTCGACCCGTTCAAACTCTGGCGCATCACTCCAAAGGGTGTGATCTTGAACAGCCGAGTCCCTCCTGCAGCGTTCGATTTCCTCGCCATGATCAGCAGGACGCCAATCAGAGCAGAGACAGCCGCCGCCGCGTAGAAGCCCATCACATCCTTGGCCTCCTCGCTCGCCACGAACATCACCAGTGCAGCGGCTATCAGGCAGAGGACTATCCCCGTCACAAACAACCCCACCTCCGGATCATCGGATCCTCGCGTTCCCTTCAGCGAATAGACATCCACCTCGAGCACCTCCTGCCCCTGTCCAGGAAGACCCCGTAGGGGCTTCACGTGACAAGACTCGGGCAGGCTCGCAAGGATGTACGAATGCAGCCCCACGTAATACCGGTCGAGCGACGTGAATTCGTACTGCCCATGGCGTGTGTTCAGGACATTACTGTGTGACAGCGTGAACTCCCCACGCACCCTCTCTCCTAACCGCAGGCTCTCATAGGAGAGCACGTCATCCCATGGCGAATCGAGTACCGTCTGGCCAAATCTTCTGATGGATATTCCGTCTCCAGACATCACGATCTTCCTGCTGACCGAATGAATGAGCATGCCGAAGCCGACCAGGGCGAGAACTCCTCCCACGAAGAGGGGGAGGA
>JALGYA010000047.1 GCA_029824475.1 Fimbriimonadia bacterium
TCAGTACGAGGAGACCAACCCGCTGGGCTACTACGGCCACCTCGACATCCCGGACGGCGAAGGCGGCCTCAAGAAAGTTGGCATTCAGCGGATCCACCTGGAAGAGGACACCGGCAAGCTGATGCACCTTCCTAACGGTGGATCTGGCGTCGACTACAACCGTGCTGGCGTGCCGCTTATGGAGATCGTATCAGGCTTCCCGCCGGACATCAACACACCTGTCGAAGCGCGCGAATACCTGGTGCGGCTGCGCCAGACACTGCTCTATCTGGGTGTGTGTGACGGCAAGATGCAGGAAGGATCACTGCGATGCGAGCCGAACATCAGCGTTCGCCCAGCGGATCAGGAGAAGCTTGGGACGAAGACTGAGCTCAAAAACCTCAACAGCTTCACCTCAGTCTTCAAGGGCGTTGAGTTTGAGCGAGAGCGGCAGATCGCTGAGCTTGAGAGTGGCGGGACGATCAACCAAGAGACACGCGGCTGGAACGAGAAGGAAGAGCGCAGCTACTTGATGCGCATCAAAGAGCACGAGCAGGATTACCGCTACTTCACGGACCCCGACCTGATGCCGATGGAGTTCACAGAGGAGTACATCGAGTCTCTGCGCGCCACGATTCCCGAACTGCCGGTGGCCAAGATGATGCGATATCAGACTGATCTTGGGCTCAAGCCAGTTGATGCCGACCAGCTCGCAAGAGATCCTGACTGGGCTGCGTTTTTTGAATCAGCAATTGATGCTGGCGGCAGTGCTCGTGAAATCTGTGTTTGGATGAACGGCGACTTCCAGAAGAAGCTGAATGAGACAGGCCAGGGCGCCTCGGTTACGGGATCACATGCCGAGGGACGCAAGGTGAGCCGGATCACCCCCAAGCACCTTGTCGAACTGACTCAGATGATCGAAAAGGGAGCGATCAGCGGGAAAATCGGCAAAGAGGTGTTCGAAGACGCGTTTTCCACAGGGGAGATGCCATCTGAGATCGTTAAGGCAAAGGGATTGACCCAGATCTCGGACGCTGGTGCAATAAAAGACGTTGTAAAAGACGTCCTAAATGAGAACCCAGCTCAGGTGCAGCAGTATCTAAGTGGTAAGGAAGGCCTAATAGGCTTTCTGGTTGGTCAGGTCATGAAGAAGACTCAGGGTCGCGCAAATCCACCATTGGTGAAGGAAGCGCTGATGGATCTTCTGGAGGAGATGAAATGAGAACTTTGACGGTTTTGGCGACGCTGGTGCTTGCGACTTCCGCAGTCACAGCGAACTCCCCTGGCCAAGAGAAGGAGTCAGAGCGCGTTGATGAAATCATGACCGCGTTCAATGATCGCCTTGCTGACCAAGCGGACGACTGGTTCGGACTCGGCGACTTTCCCAAGGCTCTTCGCAGCCTAGAGATGAGGGCTGAACTTCATCCCAGAGACGATGAGATCAATACCGACCTCATCTTCATGTACGACAACCTCTTTATGACCGACAAGGCGCTCGCGGCGGCTATCCGGTATCGCGTTGCCAACACCGATCGTCCAGAGGGCTTCTTCCCGGAAGCCAACCAGTACTACAAGCGGAAGATCTACCCGATGGTGATCGCGCTTCTGGAGCAGTCGCTCGAGGCCAAGGGCCCGATCCATCGGAACATATTCGTCCTGCTCTCGCGGTCCTGGAAGGAACTGGGCTTCTTGAAGCAGGCGATTCGAGTCTGGGAGCGGCAGCTTAAAGAGTATCCGGGCGACCCTGTCGCCACGATGCACATTAAGAATGCCAAGGCAGAACTGGCCGGCGGCTAAAAAAACTAGTAATTGTCCTGAAGACGGCGATTTGCTGTGCCGAGATTAACTTGAGCACAGCTATGGAACGCCTCACACCTGTTGAACTGGACAAGCTGCAGATTCCGAAGTCCGCCTTCCGCGGATACGAGCCTGACGCAGTTGACCAAGTCATTAAACGAGCCTCCCGGGAGTTGGATGAACTGATTCGGGAGAACAAAGAACTAAAGAGCCAGCAGTACGAGACACTGCGGGAGCTGAACCGGCTTAGAGACCAGGAATCGGTCATGACCGAGACCATGTTCATGGCCCAGAAGGCCGCCGAAGAAGTCCGCCTTGCTGCTGAACGCGAATCCGAGTCGGTCACAGAGGCCGCCCTCGAAAAGGCCAAGGAGATCGAAGTCAACGCTTCCGGCCAGATCGATGAAGCCCGCGAAAAGGCTGAGCAGATCGAAAAGGACGCACAGGCTTACCTCGAAGACGCCCGGTCAAAGGCCGGCGAAGTTGAGCGGGAAGCTTCCTCCTATATCGATCAGGCAAAAGAGAACGCAGCGGAAATCGAGCGAACGGCTGAAGCCTGCGTCGAAGAAGCGAGAGCACGAGCGGCTCAGATCGAGCGAGAAGCAGAGTCTTACGTCGATGAAGCTAAGCAGCGCGCTGCTGGCGTCGAGCAGGGAGCAAAGGACATTATCGCCAAGGCTGAAGCCAAAGGCGAAGAGATTTCGAAAGAGGCGCATGCCTATGTTGACCAGGCTCAGGACAAGGCAAAAGAGCTTGAAGCCCAGGCCGAGCGAAACCTCGAAAAGGCAGCTTCTGAAGCTGAACTTGTCATGAAATCAGCCGCCCAGCGAGCGAGTGAAGTTGATGAAGAGATTGAAGCTCTCCGTGGACTCCGCGCTCAATTGGCAGTCGAGATTAGAGCTATGCTTCAGGCTCAGCTGGATCGCGTCGAAACAATGTTCGACGTTTCAGATGATGGAGCCGACGCTGCCGCATAGTTGTGAACTCAGAATCCGGGTAACCCCGAAAGCAAGCCGTAACAGGATTGAGGCGAATAAGGACGGGCTGGTGCGTGTATACGTCACCAGCCCGCCTGTTGATGGTGAGGCCAATTCCGCCGTCATCAAGCTGCTGTCCAAGGCACTAAAGACCTCGAAATCGTCGATTCAGATTCTGCGAGGCGCGACTTCCCGTGACAAGAACCTCCGCATAGAGGGTCTCACGTTGGAAGAGGTTTTAGAGAAGCTCAGCTAGGCTTCGCCGCCGACTTCGGCAGTCGCATCGGCCAGCAATGTCTCTGCCATAAACGGGTTGAGCCCTGACTCCAAAATCTTAGCCAGCTTGTCCATCGTATTCTCTTCCTCGATCTGCTCGTTGAGGAACCAAATCAAGAACTGACCGCCAACCGGATCCGGCTCGTCTTGGGCCAACTTCGCCATCGCACGGAACTGCTGGGTCACCGTCCGCTCCCAGGCGAGGGACTTCTGAACAACATCAAGCTCAGATGTGAAGGACTTGGGATCAGCAGCTTCGATGGCGGCGAGTTCAACCTCGACCCCCACCTCATTCAAGAAGTGGATGATCTTCAGCGCGTGCGTCCGCTCTTCGTCAGACTGCCGGTAGAAGACGTCGGCCCACTTGTCGAGGCCCTTGTCGGCGAAGAACACTGCAGCCGCCAGATACTGGTGGCTTGCGCCTAATTCGTGTCCAATCTGCTCGTTAAGCAGGTTCGCAAGTTTGCCGCAAATCATCATGCTTAGAGCCTACCGGATTAGGCTGGCATGAATCGTTTTTGCTCGGCCAGGTCACGGGCCCATTCACGGCCAGATGCGGTCAACCGGAAGTTGTCGCCCACCATCAGGATTGCGCCGCGGCCACGGGCTTCTCTTGTTGCTAACGCTGCATATTTTGGAGACCACTCCAGCTCATCGAGCAGGTGAACGTAGGCCGATTCTATCGGCTCCTCTGCCGTGCCTTCGTGTGTCAGCAGATGCACAACGAGCATTTCAGCGGCGAAACGCCGGGACTGCGTACGGCGGCGGAAGAACTGCGCGACCAGCCCTTTTCGGGGTGATATCAAAGCTGCAAGCAAGAAAACCAAACCGAGAATAACTGTGATCATCCCGGCTATGGAGACGTCGAATTTCAGAGCAGACGCGTGCCCACCGAGTGACCCTATGGCAGCGATCCCCACGGACCCCAGGATCGCAAGCGGCAGACGGGATGTGAGCAGAAGAGCTGCCGCAGCAGGGATCACGATGAGAGCGACGCTCAGGACGGCTCCGACGGCGCTGAATGCGCCGACCGCTGTCATTGCCACCACTGCCATCAGCGCGTAGTGCATCGGCCGGGGCTTGATGCCGAGGCACTCTGCTTCCTGAGGATCGAACGTCGTGATCTTCAGCTCCTTGTAGAAGACTGCCAGGAAGATGGTATTCAGCAGCAGCAACCCGCCGCCCATCCAGAACGAAGTGGGGCCGAGATCTCGGCCTTGGAACATGAAGTGATCGAGCCAGGAAAACTCGAGCTGACCAAACAGGATGGAATCCGTATCGATGTGCTCGCCCGAATACCACTTGCTGACGACGACGACGCCGATCGCGAACATGGCAGGGAAGACCAGGCCGATGGCGGAGTCCTCCTTCAGGCCGCGGGATCGTGTGAGTACTTCAACTAGCCAGACCGTCAGCAGCCCTGCGGCAGCTGCGCCGACTAGCCCTGCCAACAGGTTTGGCCCGTTTGCTAAGACGTAAGCACCGACCAGGCCGGGGAGGACAGCGTGAGTCACGGCGTCAGCCATCATCGCCATACGGCGGAGAACCAGGAAGACGCCGCACAGGGCGCACGAAGCTGCGATCAGGACAGCCGTGAGGGCAACAATCGCTCCTGAACTCAACTTGCCAACCTCGCAGCGCGTCGTTTTTGGGTCCAGACGTAGCCTCTAGCCGTGCCGAAGAGAACAGAGATCGCTGAAACGGCAGCCAGGCAGAGAACGATGGCTGGCCCCGTCGGGACACCTTCCACTTGGATTGAGATAATCGCCCCGGCCAGGCCGCAGCCGGACCCGATCGCGGCCGCGATTAGAAGCATCTTGTTCAGCTTGTCGGTCCATTGCCGGGCTGCTGCGCCGGGAGCGATGATCATTGCGGACATCAGGATGACGCCGACCGTATTCAGCCCGATCACGATTGCGAGCACCAGGAGCCCAGTCAGCAGCGCTCCGAGCCGCTGGTCGTTGATCCCGATCGATCGCGCGTAGAGCGGATCAAACGAGATGACCTTGAACTCTTTGAAGAGGAAGAAGACCACGATCAAGGCGAAACCGCCGACCGCGGCCATCGCACCAGCCTGGTCCATAGTGAGGCTCGCGGCTTGACCGAACAGGAATTTGTCGAGGCCTGCCTTGTTCGCGCTGGCTCCACGCTGGATGACGGAGAGCAGGACGGTGCCACCGCCAAAAAAGACCGTAAGAATCGTCGCCAGAGAGGTGCCGGAGTCGATCCCTAGATTGTCGACAAGCTTGATGATCAACCAGGCTGCGATCATGCACGCGAGGCCCGCCCCTGCCATGAGAAGGATGGGGGTCTTCTCGCCCGTGAGCATGTAGACGACACAGATGCCGGGGAGGGCCGAGTGAGAGAGGGCGTCGCCCATCAGCCCCTGCTTTCGCAGAACCGCGAAGCTGCCAAGGACACCGCTGACCGTCCCGAGGATCATGCAGCCGAGAGTGACGCTCCTCAGGGTGTAGTCGAACAGGATGTCGTGCAGCAGGTTCATTGCGCGATAGCAGCGACGCGGGACCCGTAGGCCGCTCTGATCTTCTCGGTCGTGAAGGTCTCAGACATGACGCCATCTGCGATGAGGCGCACGTTGAGGAGCACCACGCGGTCGAAGTACTCTGGTGCAGTGTCGAGGTCGTGGTGGACGACCAGGGCTGTCCTGCCTTGACTTCTGAGTTCATGCAGGATCTTGACGATGGCCGTCTCGGTGACGGCGTCTACACCCGCGAACGGTTCATCCATGACGTAGAGGTCTGCGTCCTGCGCGAGTGCTCGGGCCAGAAAGACACGCTGCTGTTGACCGCCTGACAGCTGGCTGATCTGGCGGTGGGCGAAGTCTGCCATTCCAACCTGATCAAGGCACTCCATCGCTTTTTTGCGATGCTTCTTTCCAGCCCGCTTGAGCCAGCCGATCTGGCCATACAGCCCCATGAGGACCACGTCCAGGGCATCCGTAGGGAAGTCCCAGTCGACCTCGCCACGCTGGGGGACGTAGGCGACACGCTGCCGAACCTGATCGTAGGGCCTGCCATAGATGCGGACCATTCCGGAGGAGGAGTGAACAAGGCCAAGCATCGCCTTGACGAGCGTCGATTTTCCGGCACCGTTCGGCCCGATGATCGCCGTGAGAGTGCCCTCTGGGACATCGAGATCGATGTCCCAGAGAACGGGCTCCTCTCGATAGGCGACGGTCAGGTCTCGGACGGTGACGGCGGGGTTCATTTCAGTGCATCCACAATTGCTGTAAGGTTGTGCTGGAACATTCCCATATAAGTGTCCTCGACCGTGCCGCGGTCGCCCATCGCATCGGAGAAGAGCTCTTCGCCGACCTGGACGTTCCAGCCTCTGTCTTGAACAGCCTTCTGCAGCGCGGTGATGGTTGAAGGCGGAACACTCGACTCGACGAAGATCGCTTTGACTTTGCGGTCTGCGATGAGGTCGGCGAGTCGTTTGATGTTGGCTGGTGTGGCTTCGGCGACAGTGCTGACGCCTTGAATGGCTTCGATTTCCATTCCGTAGCGGCGGCCGAAGTATCCGAATGCATCGTGAGCCGTGACGAGCACTCGCTGGTTTTCTGGCAGGCTCGCGATGGCGTCTTTAGCCTCCTGGTCTAGCTCATCCAGCTGCTCAGCGTAGGCGTCGAAATTAGCGTTGTAGATCGACTCGCTGCCGGGATCGAGAGCGACCAGTTCGTCTCGGATCGCTTCGCATGCGAGCTTCCAGAGTGAGGCGTCGAACCAGATGTGTGGATCGTACTTTCCGTTGAATTCCGGCGGCTTTCGGAGTCTGTTGGGATCAATGTCTTCGGCGGCTGCAGCCGTCGGGATATTGCGCTGGTCCATCGCTTCGAAGATCTCGCCCATTCTTCCTTCAAGCTCTAGCCCGCAATATAGAATGAGGTCCGCGTCTTCGAGGCGCTTGATGTCGCCCGCCGTGGCTCGATAGAGGTGAGGGTCCACACCGGCGCCCATAAGGCCGATCACTTCGACCCTGTCGCCGCCGATGACCTCGGCGGCGTCACGCAGCTGACCGATCGTGGCGGTGACGCGGATCTTGCGATCTGCAAGGTCGACCGAGTCTTTATTAGCATCGCCGCATCCACAAAGGAGCAGCGCGATCAAGAGAGCACAGAGCAGTTTCATACAAGAACAGGAATTTGTATTCCTTCATAAGTTTAGCACAGGCTAACTTTTTGATAGGCCGGAATCCGAATGTCCCTGAAAGTGAACCTATGCGGCGACTGGTCCGTATAGTGCACCATAGTGGGCAAGGTGCCAGGAGAGACCAATTCAGAACAGCAGCTGTCTGAGCTGATTGCTGACGCTTTCACCGGGAAAGGTGGAAGGCAGACGGTCGGCGGTCTGCTTGATGAGGCTGGGCGCAAGGGTCGAGGGCTGCTTCTCGTCGTAGTCTCCCTGCCGGTAGCCGTCCCGGTCACCCCACCGGGCCTCCCCACCATCTTTGCTCTCCTCGTACTGGGCCTGACCCTTCAGATTGCCCTCAAAAAGGAGAAGCTCTGGCTGCCCAAGTGGCTCGGGAACAGGGAGATCAAGGCCAAGCCTGACTCGAAATTCGTTCGATTCATGGTGAGGCTGGTCAAGTTCTTTGAGCGGTTTACCAAAGTTCGGCACAGCCACTTTCTGCGCTTTCCGCTGTTCTACACGTTCGTCGTGCCGTGCATCTTCATCGGCGCAATCGGGATGCTCAATCTGATCCCTGGCCTGAGCGTCTTGCCGGCCTTGGGAGTGTTCTTGATCGGCATGGGGATGATCGAGGAAGACGGCTCCTTCGCGATGACCGGTGCGATCATCGCAATTATTGGAACGCTCATTTCCGTCGCGCCCTTCGTGGCACCTCTGTTCCTTTCAGACAGCCAGGTCCAGGCGCTGGAAGGCCTCCGCGAGCAGGTCAAGGTCTGGCTCGAGAGCCTGAATCCCTGGGTTACCCACTGACCTTTAGGTAGTCCACGCCGATCATTCTCGACTTGACGGCGGCCTCGTTTGCGCCCTCGAGCGTGATGACCAGGACGTTTCCGGTCTTCTTGAGCACGCCCCTGCCAAGAGTGAACTCTTTTGCACTCAGGTCAGGCGAGTAGAGGTCCACGTTTTGGGCCAGCTTTTTGCCGTTCAATGAGAACGAGGCGATGCCGTAGTCGACAGCCACGGTGAGCATTGCTGTGATGTCGGCTGGTCCAGTCTTCTTAGAATCGAATACCAGGGCGAGCTGGTCACCGACGTAGGCAAACTTCCACCAGACCTGAAGACCGCCCGACCATTTGAGGGCAGGATGGGATTGGTTTTCGAGTTCGCCGCCTGTGGAGTCGACCACCATTTCCTCTGCCTCGATCGCTCCTTTCACTTTGAATGGCGGATTCACGTCGGACATCTTCTTCGGTACGGCTATAGCAGCCATTCGGGGCTTGGGAGCAACATTCCAAACAGCGCCTGGCCGGGCGTAGAAGAACGAAGCTGGCTCGAAGTTCATCTTCGTCTTGACCCAGTGCCACAGCTCCATGTCGAACTTGATCGACTCGTCGAAGGGGATGGCGTCGAGGCTGCGCCAGCGGAGGTTGACCGCGTAGCCGCCGGCGAGGTTGCCCTCACCGTTTGGTTGGGCGATGAACGGTGCGGAGAAAGCCGCCGGTCGTGACCAGGCGTAGCCGTAGTAGTCTTCCGTGCCTGTGCCGATGTGGGAGGGGAAGTCTTCACCGTCGACCCAGATCTTCTCGTCGCCTTCGCCCCACCAGCCGGGAGAGCCGTTGAAGAGAGTGAGGACGTCGCCTGCCCACTTGCCTTCGCCGTAGACTTCCGCGAAGTTGATGTCGACGGCACCGAGCCAGTTTTGGCTGGGGCCCGTTTGCGTGTCGATCTTGTAGTGGGGGCTCCAGACTCCGTGGAAGTAGAGGGATCGGTCGTTCCAATCCCACTTGGATGTCTTGACGCGGAGCTTGGCTGAAACCGTCTGGTCGTGAGTGTTGAACAGCCTGATCTTGGCTTCTCGCTTGAACGGCATTGTCCAGTGGCAGTACATGGTCTCGCCGTCATAGCTCGCCCACCAGGAGTTGTAGGCATCGGCCTTGTGGCCGAGGCCGAACAGAACACCGACCGGCACCCAGACCGTGCGTCGATCATCGAAGGAGATTTCGGCGATGGTGGAGCGCAGGGCCTGCTCCATATCCTCAGCTTCGAGGCTGAGCTCGATTGAAGAGAGAGCCAGCTCGCCTTTGGCCGTAATGACCATGTCGCCGCCCTTGCCCATCTGACCTTCAGCCACGGCGTTGGAGATCACTCGGCCTTCAAACGTCGGTGACGAAAGCTCGTTCTGAATCTTCTCAACAACTCCGAGCTTCTTGAGTTCATCAAGATCTGCCTTCGAGAATGACTCGACGTCTGCTCCGGGCTCATAAGAGCGAAAGTTGATCTGATAGTAGAAAGCAGGGCTCTTGTAGGCGCCATCGTCGACTTCAGCGTCGATCTCAAACGTCACCAGGCAGCTCTTGGAATAAGGGATCGGCAGGTAGAGATTGTGGCCACGGTTATTGATGTGCGTGCCTTCTGAAACCGACATGCTGAGCGGCTTTCCGACGAGCGCTCCGCCGCTGATCAGGTCCTTGACGGGACCCTCGATCGCCGGTATGTCTGAGCCATCCAAGTAGATTCGAAGGGTGGAGCCGGGGACGATGGAATTTCCATCCCAAGTGGTCCAGATGCGGACGATCGCACCCGGTCCGGCCTCGTCCATCATCACGTGCTCAAGGCGGCCGTTTCTCTGCTCCTTGCGAATGAACCACGAGCGGTCCATGTTTGCGTACCAGTGGTTCTGGTCGTCTGGGGTGACGGATCGCCGGTCGTAGCTGCTCCATTGGAGGCACTTGTACGCAGGGTCTGCGAGCTTCGCAATCTCGCTCCGATCGACCATCTCTTCCAGCAGAGATTTCAACGTGACTTGTTGAGCGGAAAGGCTCGCGGCGAGGCAAAATATGGCGGCGGACAGCACCGTGCGCATGTCAAAACTATAGCCTATTAAAACCGAGAGCGGCGACTCAGAAACTGAGCCGCCGCCTCGGGTCTTTGGGTGCGGGGTCTAGGAGTCGAGTAGAGCCAGGATTTCCTGGGCTCCGGCGATCATCGCGTCGGCGGCGGAAGTCGTAAACTTCTTGCCTCTGAGCGCGTTGACCTGGTTGATGTAGTCATTGAGCTTCTCGATGGCGAGGGCTTCATCCTCATCTTCGAGTGCTGCGAAGGCTGCGTTCAGCTTTGCTGTGAGGGCGTTGCGGATGCCTTTGTGATTCACGGCATCTGCAGTGAAGTCCTTCAGCTCATCGAGCAGCTCGAGGGGATCGGGAGCGTCCTGTGCGGCGAGGAAGACATAAGCGGCTCCCTTGAACACATCCTGTCGAAGGGCGCCAGCGATAACTCGCGTCCCGTCAGTCGCCGCAGACCAGCCCATCCAGCCATACGCTACGGCCGGATCTGGCTCGATTCGCTCGCTGTATGCCCAGGAGGAACCGCTTGCCGTGTAGAGGTGGACCGCGCCCATCTGAGTCGCCGTGAGACTCGCATTCGATTCACCGACTGCCAGCAGGCTGCCAGTCATGGAGACTGAGGAGCCGAGCCGGGCTGTTGAGGCGTCTTCGAACGTGTCCTCAAGGCCCCAGACTCCGCCAGAGCGGGAGTAGACGAATACGCCGCCTTTGCTGGCGTTGCGTCCGGGAGCGCCTACTGCGGCGCTTGAGCCGGAGATTGAAACGGCCTGGCCGAAGTTCTCGAGATTTGATCCAGAGCCTGAGCTGAGTAGTGCTGTCTCGACCCATCCTGCGCCGAGGTCTTCGAAAATGTAAGCAGAGCCGTCGTTGGACGAGACGGTGTCGCTCAGCCGGGCTCCCACGATCACTGAGTCGCCGTCTGTGTCGACCGAGTAGCCGAAATCGTCAAAGGCCGCTCCGTCGCTGGCAAGGAGCTTGGCTTCTGCTGACCAGACTCCACCGCTCTGCCTGAAGACATAGGCTGCTCCGGCGGCGTAGGCAGCGCCATGGCTGCGGTGTGCGCCGACCACAAGCATGTCGCCCGAGACAGCGACGCTTGAGCCGAATTCTTGGCTGGAGTGCTTGTCAGGCGCGGAGATCTTCTGGGCGAAGTTCCAGGAAGCGCCATCGAAGACGTAGACGTAGACCGAACCTGAGTTTCCAAAGACGTCGTCATCGCCCTTTGATCCGACAGCAAGCACGTTTCCATCAATCGCTGTCGACCATCCGAAGTTGTCGAACACGGCGGCATCCGGCGCGACCAGCTTCACCGATTCTGTCCAAGCGCCACCCACCATCTCATAGATGTAGGCGGCGCCGTGGTTGAATCCAGCGGAGTCGTGGAGGGGCGAGCCAGAGACGGCAAAATTGCCGCTGACCGACACGCTGTAGCCAAACTGGTCGCCGTATCCGCGGTCGCCTGGAGCAAGCCTCGCTTCCAGCACCGCGGGGTCAGTCGCGGATGCCGAGACCGCGGCAACTAGAGCTGCTGCGATCAGCGAAATTCGCTTTGTCTGCAAATAAGTCATCATCAAAATTCCTCAATCATCCTGCGGTCGCCAGACCACAGCTCAAAAGGTCTCTTCCATCTCCGCAGCCTGATGCTGCAGTGGAAAAACTGAATCCCAGCAAATCTTTCGTTAAGATGCGTCGCTCAGAGTCCGATAGGGCTTGGCTTGCGTAAGATGGAGAGCATGTTCTGCTTTGCCGCCGCCATCCTTCTCGGAGTTCAGGACGATGGGAAGATTGACCAACGTGTCTTGACCCAGATGGAGAACCGTGGCCAGCTGGGGAAAGTTGGCGTGTTCATCGCTGCTGAGGACCAGGTATTGACCTTTGGCGATGCGTTCGCTGGCTGGACAGCGAGTCGGGCTGATGAGGAGCGATCAGATCTTCGCAAGACCGTCTTGGCGTCGCTTAAATCTAAATCTTCGGCCTTTGTTAAGGTGATGAACGTGGCACTGCCTAATGCTCAGCTGCGGCCCGTTTGGGTTGTGAATGGCATCGCAGCAAACCTCACGACGGACGAGATCAAGAAGGCTGCAGCCAGCGGGAGCGTGAAGTACATCTATCCGGCTGGCGCAATTCGCACCGCCGTACCCTCAGGAACCGTCAGCCCAGTCATTAAGAAGTCGGATCAGAAGGCATGGAGCCTGACAGGTAAGCGAGTGCCGTGGAATCTCAAGGATGTTGGTGCGGAAAATGTCTGGAAGCAGCTGAAGATCACGGGGCGAGGATCTGTGGTTGCTGTCCTTGATGGAGGAGTGATTATCGATCACCCGGACCTCAAGCCAAACATCTGGATCAACGATGGCGAGACGCCGAACAACGGCAAAGACGACGACCGCAACGGCTATATCGACGATCTGTACGGTTATGACTTCGGCGCGATGAGCCCTGATATTGTCGGGGCGGCATCACGGGGGCGGAGCCATGGGACGATGACTTCCGGGATCACTGCAGGGGCGGGAGTGGGAGGCATCCAGACTGGCGTAGCGCCGGGAGCGAAGCTGATGCCCCTCAAAGCCGGCGGCATGTACCAGACCTTCTTGGCCTACCAGTACGCGCTTGAAAATGGCGCGGATGTGATCAGCATGAGCTTCAGCATCCCCAATCTTGGGAACACTCGAGGCTTGTGGCGGCTGATGTGCGAGCACTCGACGATCGCCGGGCTGCTGAGTGTGAGTGGCGCCGGCAACTTTCAGCAGTCGGCGAAGATTCCGGTTCAGCAGCGGATTCCAGAAGCGATTCCGTGTGTGCTTTCGGCTGGAGGGGTGAATCAGGACTTGACGCTGCCGCGATTTGTAAGCCTGGGGCCGGTGGAGTGGGCTTCGGTGAAGTTTTATGAGGATCATCCGATGCCTGAGGGGCTGGTTAAGCCGGATGTTTCGGGTTACCCCGGGGCGGGTTATCCGGTGCTGGATGCGACAGCGGGGAAGGGCTATGTTGATCCGAATAACCGCATCAGGGGCAACTCATTCAGCTGCCCGCACGCCGCTGGAACGGCAGCACTGATGCTCTCTGCAAACCCTGAGCTGCCTGCGTGGCGAGTGAGAGAGATCATGATGGAGACGGCTGCGGACATCGCTCCGCCCGGCAAGGATAACCGGACCGGTGCGGGCCTGATTGACGCTCTTGCAGCAGTTAAAAAGGCGATCGCCCTCAAGTCTGAATGAAGCTGAGATAGTTGTCACGGAAGAGCAGGCGGCAGTCCCGTTCGATTTCGTCGGGCCTGACTTCGCGGCCTGCTTCGGACATCTTTAGATAGGAGTCGGAGAGTGCTTCGCCGACGATTCGCCGGGCATCGGACCACTTGTAGATCAGCTGTTCAAGGACACGAGCATCTGAGTGCTGGGGCACGAAGGACGTACCGAGGAGTTCGAGGCGCATATCGGTGATCTCGCGGATGAGTTGGGGCGTGTTGAGGAACCACCAACAGCCGAAGGGGAGAATGTTGCCGAATTTACGGGCCACACTGATCAGTTCGTGCTGGTTTTCTCTGGCGAGCATCGTGACGAGGAAGCGGCTGTTTGGGAAGTCTCTTGCGAGCCTTGCCAAGGCGTGCGGCTCCGCGACGCCGAGGGAGTCACCGGCGAGGCCGAGTTCTGGGTTGGTCTGCCTTCGCGCGCCGATCATCAAGCCCATGGCGAGGCCGCGGTCTTTGAGCAGCGGAAGGATGGCGCCCCTGAGGTTTGTGGCTGCATCTGAAAGGTCATCAGGGCCATCGTAAGAGAAGGTGGGAGGCAAGGAGCAGGCGACGTAGACCGGGTTCATCCGATCGATCCAGTCTGAGAGGAATCGCTTGACGGCATCAAACGTGCCGCCTCCAAAATCGACGCGGCATTCGTAGCCCCATTCCGTGAGCTTCTCTGCGGCAGCAGGCCAGCTGCAGACGAGCGGATCGATGCGCAGGACAGGGTCGAATCGGCTGTCTGGCCGTGCACCGTTTAGCCATCGCTCACGCTCGTTATCGTCGAACGGATCGTTGGTCATCGTGATCTTCTCGACGCCAGCCATTTCCATGACTCGATCGGTATGCGCGTCCGGATCCTGATCGCTGAACCAGGATCTAATTCCGGTGAGGTTTGCCGCGCATGGGTCAAGCCCAAGCGCTGTTAGAGCATGCACCGCGCCTCGGCAGGCAGCTGAATTTGGTGTGCGATCAACGAAAAGCGCCTGCCAGATTCTGTCTGCTTGATCTGACTTGGAGAGGGCGAAAAAGTCCGCCGGTGCGATCTCGTCTCGTGGAGTGATCCGGAAGAATTCAGCCGCGATGTAGTGGAATGTCAGCAGCTCATCGATGCCCCAGAGCATCAGGCCATCTTTATCTCCGGCACTGGGAGTGCCGAAAGAGGCAGGGTAGAGATGAGTGTGGAGGTCGATGACCTTGAGGTCGTTTAGCTCTGGGATCAATTCTGCAGCTCCTTGAGCAGGCTCACGGCCTCGGCGGGGCTTGTCGTAGGGAGCTTGCAGGCGTAGTTCTGGCAGACGTACGCTGTGGCTTTGCCGTCGATCATGACTTGCGCCTCAGTGTACGCGGCGAGCCGTTCTGTCGGCTTGGCGTCATCGGGGTCTTTCAGGATGATGACAGTGCGTGGGGAATAGAGCCCTCGGAT
>JALGYA010000048.1 GCA_029824475.1 Fimbriimonadia bacterium
ACGCACGAAGCTCAAACGCGACTCCATCAGACAAACCTCGCTGAATGGCATGAAAAAGTGTAAACCATGTCCTGTCTCAAACTGTTCACCATGTCCTGTCGCTGAACACCCAAGTGGGGGAGGGACCAATCCAAACCTGGTCCCCTCTCCTCCTAGCTTGGTAGGAGGAGAGAGGGTCCGCCAAAGAAGTCTCCCATAAGGAGAGTTCGACGTGGAAGAGGGTGAGGAGGTTCTGGGGCCAGCCGTGCGGTTCGCGCCGAGAATCCTCTATCCCCCAGCCCCCTTCCTCCTTCAAAGCAAGGAGGAAGGGGGCTTCCCATATGGTTGTACAGCCGCCACCATTTGCTACTGTCATAATCTGATCGTGATGATTGGCTTTCAGACCGTCGGCTCCGCGCTCCTCGCGTCTGCGATGGCGACAGCCGGCACAGCCCATTCGCCGGTCCAGAATGCCAAGCCAAACCTGCTCTTCATCATCACCGATGACCAGCGGTTCGACATGATGGGCTGCGTCAATCCGGTCCTGTTGACGCCCAATATGGATCGCCTGGCCGCACAGGGCGTGAGGTTTGAGAACGCCTTCGTCACGACACCCATCTGCGCCGCGAGCCGGGCGTCGTTTCTGACGGGGATGGTTGAGCGATCACACCAATACACCTTCGGCACTCCACCGCTTGCCGACAAATTCATAGAGCAGAGCTATCCGGCTCTGCTGCGTCGAGCCGGCTATCACACGGGCCATATCGGCAAGTTTGGAGTCAATGCCGGGCCAGGCGGCACAGAAGCTCTGTTTGACACATTTATACGCGGCGTCGCGCCATACATGAAGAAGCAGCCGGATGGGTCCCTCCGCCACCTGACCGATCAAAATGCGGACCGCGCGATCGACTATCTGCGGGCGCAGAAGGACGGGCCGTTCGCGCTCACCCTCAGCTTCAACGCCCCTCATGCAGATGATGGGAACGAGGACCAGTTCATCTTCCCGCCCTCCACCGCTGAGCTCTACAAGGAACTGGACCTGCCCAAGCCGCCCCTCTCCGATTCTGCGTTCTATGACGCCCTCCCGGAGTTCATGAAGGACTCATCTTTGAACCGGATCAGGTGGCACTGGCGGTTTGACACGGAAGAGAAGCGCGTGCGGATGACCAAGGGCCACTACCGGATGATCAGCGGCGTGGACGCGGCGATCGGGCGTGTAATGGATGAGCTCAAAACGCTGAACCTGGATGACAACACCGTGATCGTCATGATGGGCGACAACGGGTACTTCCTGGGCGAACGCGGCTACGCAGGGAAGTGGACGCCTCATGAACTGTCGATCCGTGTCCCTCTCATCGTATTCGATCCTCGTGCTAACGGTGGTTCTGTGCCAACCGAGCCTGTGCTGAATATTGACATCGCCCCCACGCTGCTGGATATGGCAGGAATTGAAGTGCCTTCAACAATGCAGGGCCGCAGCCTCGCTCCGCTGCTGGCTGGTCATTCGCCAGCGGACTGGCGAACTGAGTTCTTTGTCGAACACCTGTTCGACCACGGGTCGATCCCAAAGCATGAGGGCATGCGAGGCGAGCGGTTCAAGTACGCCAGATACTTTGAGCAGGACCCGATCTATGAAGAGCTGTATGATCATCGGGCGGACCCGATGGAGACTGAGAACCTGGCGTTGGATCCGGTGTTTGGGGCGATTTTGAAGCGGATGCGCAAGCTCACTGACGTGCACCGCGACCAATACGGCGGGCCGTACAGGAAGCCAGGCTAGGGATCAAGGAGCACGTCGCCGCCGTAGCCCTCAGCAATCTTGGCAGCCTTCTCGGTCTCAGGGTCGATCAGCATGATCGCCTTGCCGAACTGCACGACAATCTTGCCGTCAGGAAGGACCACCGAAGACCGCCAGCCAGCCTGCAAGAAGGGCGTCTCCAAGGCGTATCGTCTGTCATCAACGTCCATCCCCAGTCGTGGCCAGTAGTTGCAGATCACCTTGGGCTGATCCACGAAGCTCCTCGTTCTGACGTATCCGAGAAGCGCGAATCCACTCTCCGTGCGCCCTTCTCTAACTGGCGCAGCCTGGTCCACAGTTCCTACGCCTTTTAGGATCAGCCTATCATCATCACTATAGCGGTGCGTCAGATCGACGGTATCTCCTTCCGCCGTCGGCTCAATCGCGAGCCGGGCGCCGTCCGCAATCGGCTTTTCCATCGTCATGACTGTCTCACTCAGGGAGCCGTCGATCCGAGTTCGGTAGACGGTCACATCGTCCAGCCCAGCGTAATAGACCCAGCCGTCAACCTTGGAAATCTCCTTTGCTGGGGCAGGATCCAGGAGAGTCAGGGCAGACATCGATCCAATGAAAAACACCAACGGAATCAAGGCGATGTACGAGATGGTTTGAAGTGCAAATGATGCGACTAGCGACTTCTTGCCCACCTTCAGGCCAATCATCTTCGCTACAAAAGGCCACTCGATAAACCCAGTGATGATGAATGCCGCTATCCACATCATCGCGATATAACCAGGCGCGCGGCCTAGCGGGTCAAGCATCACGTCGGCCCTGAGTGGAGTTGCCGCTGCAACCAGCAGGATCCCGCCTGCCATCGAGGCATAGTTCGCCCAGATCATCGGCAGGAACGACTTCTGCTCATTCTTGAAGAACTTGGTGAGCAGCCAACCTTCGAACATTCCTAAAATGGCGTTCCCAATGATCAGGTGACAGCACCCCGCCCACATCAGCGGAGTGCCAGCATTGGCAATGAGCATTGTCGGTAATTCCACTTGTGAACTTATTGTAGCTCAGCCCTAGCGCCGGCACTCCTCAGCGGAGCCAGTGACCACTCTCCAAGAGCGGCTACCTAATCAGTTGGCCACTGGAGTATCGGTTCAAGCAGAGGCCGATTTCAACTTCTGTCGCCGAATCGCGATCGGCATGACGATCGCGAAGAATGATCCCGCCAAAAAGAAGATCGGGCCGATCCAGCTGTGCCGGCGGACCAGGTAGGCATTCTCAGGAATCTTCGGGTCGTACCAAGCGTTGTGCTGTGACCCAACGGGATATCGGCGGACAACCGCCGCGTGACGAGCTCTTATATTGGAGCTGACGGGGAACCATGTATAGGTGCCTGTTGAGTGCGTGATACCGTCGACTTCGTAGGTAAAAGTGATGTCTGGCCGATAGACGTAGCCAGGGTTTTCGCCAGTGGAGTATTCGGAGTGAAGCTGGCTCTTGATGATTGTGGCTTCGCAGGGTCTGACCCTGAAGTACAGCATCGTTGATTCGATGGTCATCCCAGCACCGACAGCCATGAAGGCGAGACCCATCAGGATCATGATCCACTTGGCAATCCCGTCGAACTTCTTCGACTTTTCAAGCTTAGTAGCCATCGGCACTTTCCTTTTCCGGCTAAGTCAGTTGGTGTGTGAACTTCCGCCTGCCCGAGCCTAGAGTAACGCGCTTTCCGCCCGGCAGCGCAACCACAGCCTCCGTATTTACCGGAACTTCAACCTCCACATCAATCTCCCCATCCTCGACACGCCAGCGGCACGAGACCATTCCTCTGACCGACTCGTAAGAGGCGTTCACCCACTCTAGATCTCCGCCGACAAACGGCTCGATCACGAACTTGTCAAATCCGACGGCATCGGCTGCCGGCCGGATGCCTCCGAGACACTTGAAGAACCACTCCGAAACGGAGCCGAACATCGGGTGGTTTTGTGAGAAGGTGTTGTCGCTCTGCTTCCAGGTCTCCCACAGCGTCGTCGCGCCGTTGTCCAGCATGTTGATCCAGCCAGGGAAGTCCTTCTGGTTGGCCATTTCGTAGGCGACATCACCATGACCTGAAACAGAGAGCGCATTGAGCAGATACTTGGTGCCGAATATGCCGGTTGCGACGTGGCCGCCGTGGTCGTCGACCACCGCCTGGACCATTCTCTCCACTGCCTTGGTATGCTCACCCTCAGGCGTCAAGCCAAGCTCAAGGGCGCACGATTGACAGGCCTGTGTGGCGATGCCAAACCTGCCCGTGCCGGGCTCCAAGAACTTCTCCAGGAAGGCCGCACGGATCTTGCCAGCTAGCGCCTGATACCGGGCTGCGGCAGGGTCGTCTCTAAGTACGTCGGCGAAGCCTGCAACCAGTGATGCCGCCTGATAGAACTGAGCGGTCGCCATTAGCGGGACGTCCTTGCGGTCGAGGCTTTCGTGATCCCCGATGCAGCGGTCGATGATGTAGCCGTCAGAGTTCTTCTCCAGAAGGTCCACCCAGTTGGCCGAGGCTGCAAAGTGCTCCTCGATTAGCCGGTGGTCGCCGTAGTACTGATAGAGCTGGGCCAGCAGCAGCGGATGCGCCAGGCCCCATCCGATCGGTCCGGCCCCTTTGTCGTAGCTTGCTGCCGAGATGCCGACGTAAGGAGCCGTTTCTGTGAACCAACCGTCGCCGAGAGCCGCATCAGTAAAATCGGTCACCGCCTTGGCATAGAACGTCGAGACGTCGTAGTTGAAAATCGCCATCTCGCTGGAGGCGACAATGTCCCCGCCGTAGCCGTACTTCTCCCGGGCAGGGCAGTCGGACTGCACGCTGAACAGGTTGCTGAGGAACGTCCATTCGACCACTTCTTGGATGCGATTGAAGTTCTCATTGGAGCACTCAAAGTAGCCGACCTGATCGACGTCCGTGTTTAGCCGATAGCCTTGGATGGATCCAAGTGTGGGGGGCCCCGGGAAACCGGTGACCTCGACGTACCGAAATCCATGGAATGTGAACCGCGGCCTGTACTCCTCAGGCCCGCCGCCCTTAAGCGTGTAGTTGTTCTCCTGCCACGCGATATCCGGCGCTCCCGGTCCGCCTGTGCCTGGCCCTTTGATCTGGCCCGCGACGGCTGTCATCGGGTTGAGGCGGCCATCGTCATAGACCAGCTCACCCATGCGCATCTTGACGGTCGTGCCCGCAGGCCCCTGCACGCGAAGCCCAGCCCAGCCCGCGAAGTTCTGACCGAAGTCAAAGATGAACACTCCCTCGCTGATCTCCTTGACGCTGACAGGCGAGAGCTCCTTGGTGATGCGGATCGGTGGGATCGGCAGCGTGCGCAGATCACCCTGCATTGGCATTGAGACGGACGCCGCCGACCACGCAGCGGCATCAAAACCGGGCTTATCCCAACCTGGCAGCTCTAAGCGAGCGTCGTAGTCCTCGCCCATGTAGACGCTGTTTCGGCGCAGGGGGCCGTCGGTCACCTTCCACGTCTCATCTGTGGCAACAACTTCACGGCTGCCATCTGTGTAATCAATAACGAGTTGGGCCAGAAGCTGCGGTCGAGCAACCGGGAGGCTCTCCCGGATGTTGATCCGGCCCCACATCCTGAGCGGAAGCGGGTTGTGCCAGCCGTTGCCGAGCGTCGCGCCGATGACATTCTCACCTCGGCCAAGCAGCTCCGTGACGTCGTGGCAGGTGTAGAAAACGCGTTTTTCTGTGCTGGTCCAGGCTGGGTCGAGCACGTGGTCTGAGACAGCTTTGCCGTTCAGAGTGAACTCGCTGTATCCCAATCCAGCTGCGTAGAGCCTGGCCTGCTTGACACTCTTAACGACATCAACGGACTTGCGAAAGAGCGGGGCGGGATCGTCTTCGTAGAAGCCCTCATCGCTGTCGGGAAGCGGCTTGCCGTCTGATATCCAGACCCCTTGCCAATCCTTCGGCGAGAGCAGCCCCATCTCCCACCAAGAAGTCTCGCTGATAGCCGGGCCGTCCCCGTCTCGATCCCACACCTCTACACGCCAGTAGCATCGCTCTCCGCTGCTGAGTGGGCGCCCCTCGTATTCGACATGCAGCTGCTGGTTTGACCTGACTTTGCCGCTGTCCCAGATATCTGGGTTGTCCAGAAGCTCATGTGACGACGCGACTGATATCTGATATGCAGACTGCGACTGGCTCTTCGCCGATCCGACAGCCTTGAGCTTCCAGCTCAATCGAGGATGCCGTGCGTCAACGCCCAGGGGGTCAGAAAGAGACTCGCATCGTAGATCGAACGCATGGATGAGACTGCTCATCTCGTCCTCCCGGGGCTCACCGTCGGCATCTCGCCTGGCTTCTGCACCGATGCCCAGCGCGCCCATTCCGGCGGCCAATGATCCTTTCAGAAATTCTCGTCTATGCATGACAAATCACCGCTCGATTGGGCTCCCAACGAGCATACCGAACGACAAGCGAGGATAGATCGAACCTGAGATGCGCCTATCTTCAGTTCGCATAGGTACTCTCCTCGCATGCGGTCGCTGCTCTGCCTCTCCTTGGCTGTCCTGGCGGTCGCTGCATGCGCGCAGCGCCAGCCGAACGTGGTCTTCATCGTGAGTGACGATGCGGGCTATGGTGACTTCGGATTCACAGGCTCGCTGCAGATCGAAACACCCTCTATCGACTCGATCGCAAAGAACGGCGTGACGTTCACGCAGGGCTATGTCAGCGGCCCCGTCTGCAGCCCCTCGCGGGCTGGCTTCCTCACCGGTCGGCATCAGCTCAAGTTCGGCCACGAGTTCAATGACGGCGTCCTCCAGGAGGGTGATGATCCAGATCTGGTCGGGCTGCCTGTGGAACAGCTGACGATCGCGGATCACATGAAGGCTCTTGGATATAAGACGGGCATAGTGGGGAAGTGGCATATGGGGCTGGAGGAGCACTTCCACCCGCGTGAACGAGGTTTTGACGAGTGGTATTTCTTCCGTGGCGGGGCCCGCTCGTATTGGGAGATCAAGGGCAATCGGTACAACCGGCTCGAAGCACACCCTGAAGAGGTCCAGCCAGTCACGTACTTGACCGATGATTTCGGAGCGGCCGCCTGCCGCTTTATTGAGCGCAGCGCTGATGATCCGTTCTTCCTGTTTTTGAGCTTCAACGCCCCTCACTTGCCGCTTCATGCAAAGGAGGAGGACTTGGAGAAGTACGACTGGATCGAGGACAAGCAGCGCCGCACGTTCTGCGCGATGATCGATTCAATGGACCAGCAGGTTGGTGCAGTCCTCAAGACCCTGGAAGACCAAGACCTGGACGAAGACACGATCGTGATATTCATGAATGACAACGGCGGCCACTTCGACACCGGAGCGATCAACGCGCCCTTCAACGGCATGAAGGGGACGATGCTGGAGGGTGGCATCCGCGTGCCGTTCTGTATCAGCTGGCCGGGCAAGATTGCTGCTGGCTCGACCTACGATAAGCCGGTGCTCTCGCTGGATATCACGGCTACCTCGATTGCCGCTGGCGGTGGAGAACTGCCGACTGGCAAGAACCGCCGCCTCGATGGGCACGACCTGATCCCGTACCTAAACGGAGCAGAAGGCCAGCCGCACGAAACGCTTTATTGGCGCATGGGCTATAACGCGGCGGTTCGGGATGGCGACTGGAAGCTGATCCGCATGGCCGACCGCCCACCGATGCTCTTCAACCTGGCCAAGGACATCAGCGAACAGAACAATCTATTGACCGAAAAGCCGGAGAAAGCAGCCGACCTGTTCAAGAAGCTGTTTGCGTGGGAGGCGACGTTGAAGCCAGCTGTGTTCCGTGCGCCACCCTCATGGCTGAAGATGATCACCGGCCGGTACGACCGAGACTTCATCTATGAGCAGCCGCCCGGCAAAGGCGGCTAGGGCCCAGCACCACCATGGCTGTCGCCGCCGAATCCGACCTGCCTCCACACGGTCTTGCCGCAGCCACGGCAGACGAGTTCCTCTTCGACGTTGTGCAGGATGAACGCCAGCTTTTGATACGGGTCGCAGGTGTCGCAGCGCTTGATCCCGGTCTTGAGGAGCTTGTGCTTGGAGCTGCAGCCGGGACATCGATCCATCATGCGGAGGTGACGTATGCCGCTGCGGATATTGAAGCCCAGCAACACGATGACCGTGACAATCACGACGAAACTGACGAAATAGACCAGCTGACTCCCTCTACTTGGTCTTACGGTTAAGCGGAGGGCTGGGCTTCAGGCGTCGGTTTTGGGCGGGGAAGGCAGGGGATCGCTAGGATCGAACAGGGCATCGTCTTCCAGAGCTTTGTCCTCAGCCTCAGATCTCGCACCTCGGAGACCATAGTTCCAGCTGTTGCGCGGATCGGAAGGGAAGCCGGTCACATCTGCAATGAGATGGGCTAGGGAAATGAGGACTTTGACGTCAGCGCGGCCAACGTATAGGAGCGTTGACTCGTCCTTCCTCCGAAGACATAAGAACCAATAATCGTTTTCTTCATTGCTGATCGTAATCAGGCCATTTCCATTCGTCGAAGTCTCGCGCCATATTTCATATGGTGGCTTGCGAAGAACTCTATGGAGCGATTGAATCTCGATTGAGTTTGGTTTGACCACCCATCGGTTTCCACGCTTCTTACTTGGCGCGATCTGTCGCAGGAAGAATGGAATAGGGCACAGGAAGGCGATGGGGATCAGAGCGGCTGGACTGAATCCGAAGGGCCCGGGTTTGGCAGAAATCAGCATCGCGGAAAGGAGGAAGAAGGAGAAGACACAGAACCAAACCAGTAGGCGGCTCTTGTTCCCCGCAGATGTTGGCCGGACCTCCTTAATCATCAACTGACCATCCTCGGTCACATTGATCTTGAGACCGCCCTCAATCTCCACCGGCTCCTGCAGGAGCGGAGCCATGCGGTCGATAATCAGGCTTCGGTTGGCCCAGACATCGTAGTCCAGGTCAAAGTCTCGCCGGCAGTTCCAGCATCGCCCCTTGCGGTACGTGTACCTAACGCCGCAGTTGGGGCAGGCGTGAATCATGTGTCGCAGGTCTGGCATGGCAGGATGGCCCTAGGATATCGCGGAGCTTGCTCGTCCCAAAAACTCAGGATACCTACGGTGTTACGGATTCGCTCTCATCCTCAAGTTCGTGATCTCGATAGATCCATGCGATTGACTTGGCGGCGCGGGACGGATTGAACTCAAAGCCGGTGACAAATGAGATCAGGCGCCCGAGCTGAGTGAGCTGGTGAATGTCCTCGGTCGTCTTGATGATCGTCGGTCCTGATTCGTCGCTCCTGATCGCCAGATGCATGCTCTTGCTCACATCATCGTCAACGAGCCAAATAACGCCTTCGCTGTGACTGCCCAGCGTGAACCAGTCGCGATACGGCGGAGTCCGCCTAGCCTCCGATGGCTGAAGCACTTCCAGCTTGCCGGGTGACACCATCCATCGCCTGCCGATCAGCTTTGTGTTGTATCTGCTGAGACTGGACCGCCAGATGATCGCAAGCACAGCCGAGATGCCGAGACCCAGAATCGGGTTTCCCAGTGAGATCGTCAATCTCATCATTGTGATGATGAGCACGATGATCCCAAAACCGAGAGCAACCTTAGAAGCTGTCTCCCAGCCCTGATTCTCGCTTCTCAGTGAATCATCGCTCTGGCGGATTTCGACGCTGCCGTCTTCTGTCCGGGAGACGAGAAGACCTCCTTCAACAGCCTGTGGAGTCTCTGTCAATGAGTCGAGCTTCTCTGAAGTCTCCTGATTCAGAGCCCCGACCTCCATGTTGACTTCGTAGTCGTGCCCACAGTGCCAGCAGCGCCCAATGGCTCTGCTGTTCCAGTTTCCGCAGTGCGGGCATCTGTAGCGCATCTACACCTCCATGATATATGACGCAGCGGGAGCAGGACTCCTCTCCGGGCCGCGCCTCTCGCCCTGAATTGCGTGGGATTGCAGAATCCCCAAACTTGACGTTGTCCTTCTGGCCGGGCTGAATTCACTCCAATCCTGTCGCAGAAGGAATAGACTTGACTTCATGATCTCCGTGCTCTTGGCGGCCAGCCTGGTGTTAGGTGTAGATACGAGCGTCCAGTTCGGTGTCTCGCATGGCCTGACCGTGAATATCCACGGGGCGCCGTTTGTCCAGGGGAGTGTGATTCAGGTCTATGAGGAGGGTTGGAAGCGCGGGATATTCAGCACGAAATGGGATGGAGCAGCAGCCGATACTAGAGATGGATACTGGAAGGCTGTCTCGACTGGAGAGGAAGGGCTGCTGAGGATTCAGCGGCAGCACACAAAGACTGCTGGAGGGGTTCGATCTGACTATGAGATCAGATGGGATGGGGAAGAGACGGTCTTCCTTGAGGTCTGCCTGGGATACCTGAACGGGCCGATGCTGGAAGAGGCTGGGATTACATTAGATGATGAGCAGTACACGCTTTCCAGGCAGCTTTTGGAGGGTGGGCTGGCTGAGCGGGAGATCGGCACAGGCTTTCAACGAGGTCTAATCGCTGCGCCGATTGGCCGTATGGACCTCGAAGTCTCCGGCATCGAGGCACACATCTATGACAGCCGCGGAATGGACTCCTCTTGGGCTGCCGGCAAAGAGGTCCTGTGGTTCGGGAATACCGGGGTCGAGGCTGCACCGGGCACGCCGGTGAAGTTTGGCGTTGAGTGGAGATTCTATCCGGAGGCTTTGTTGGAACCGCAAGATATCGATCTGGAGGTGGCGACAACACCTGTGGAATCGGTTGTAACCATGGAGGATCCCCTGCCGCTGATTCCCAGGCCGAAGGAGTCCACCCTTGACTACGACAAGTTTCTGCGCGTGGGTCTCTGGGATGACCCAACTGGAGAGGCAGGCTGGATGGTGGAGAATTTTCTGCCGCGCGCGTTTTTCTCTAGGTGGGAAAAAGACCTTGGCGCAAGACTTAAAGTTGACGGTGCAGTCGCCGACTTGGGGCTTCCTGGGGGCGGATATGTCTTAGAAATCTCGGAAGAAATGGTCTCGATCAAAGGCCAGGATGTAGAAGGGATCAGAAATGCCTGCTCTGCTCTGTCTGGACTCATGTATCCGCGAGACGGACGGCTTGTCCTGCCTATCGGGACGATTCGAGATTGGCCGAGTCTTGCGTGGAGAGGAGTCCATCTCTTCGGCAAGTCTGGATGGCTTCTGTCAAACCTGCTCGTCCCGCTGAGATTCAATGCCGCTGTGATTCAGTGTGAAAGAACGGACTGGAAGGCCGCGCCTGGGCTGACAGATTCCAGGACTATGACGCGTGAAGAAGCCGAGACTCTCTTCATGTTCTTTCGTGCGTTTTTGGTAGAGCCAGTGCCTCTTATACAGAGTCTCGGGCACACAGAGTGGCTGTTCGCAAACGGCAAGAATCGACACCTGGCGGTCAACCCAGACCAGCCGTACACTCTCGATCCTCGCAAGCCCGGCGCCAAGGAGTTGATCCGCGATATCTGGCTGGAGGCAAAAGAGCTGTTCAAGCCAGACATGATCCACTTCGGCCTGGACGAGGTCAACATGCGAGGGATGACGAAGGATCCAGCGGAGGCTACTGAGCTGTGGCAGCAGATGACGCCCCATCTTAGGCAGATCGCCGAGGACCTTCACGCCACGCCTATGCTGTGGGGGGACATGATGCTTGAGCCTGGCACGGCTCCCGACGCCATGAACGGCGGAACTGGCTTCGACGCCACCATGAGGAGACTGGCTTGGAAGGATTCGGATGCGTGGATTGCCGACTGGCACTACAAAGCTGAGCCCAATCCGGAGGCCTACAAGTCCATCGATCTGCTCCACGGCCGGGGCTTTGAGACAGTTCCGAGCAGCTGGTACCAGCCTGACAACATCCGCGGCCAGACGCTCGCGGCAATTGAAAAGGGCTCAAAGGGCGTTTTGCAGACCACATGGGCTGGGTACACGACGACCAGGGAGGCAATCGAGAAGAACCCGAGTCAATTTGCGGCTTACGTCTTGGCTGGGGACTACGCATGGAGCGGAAGGGAAGAGCTGCCGAGCGAATTGCCTTATGATCCTTATGAAGTGCTCCGACGTTTGCTGTTCATGCCGCAAGAGCACTATGCCCCGATAGCCGGGCTCGATTTGGAGCTTCCTCAAGTGCCGTTCATCATGCGATCAACTTTAACAACAGCTGGGCGTGAAGGGCCAACTAAGCTTGCCTTCGACGATGTCTCATTCGACGCGTACGAAGTTGTAGTCCAAGCAGACGCGGCTCAGTGGGCGCCCGAAGGGACGGTGTTGGCTGAAATGACCATTCATGGTGAACATGAAAGCAGCGACACGATGGAGATCAAATACGGAGTTCATGTCAGAGCCCCGCGAGACAAGCGTCCGATTCTTGCATCCTACAGGAGCAATGGCATCTCGGAAGTTAGGCAGCAGAGAAGCCACGCTTCATGTGACATCACGGCGATTACAATTGAGGCCAAAAACCCGGCTTCATCGGTCAGAATCTACAGCATTGCGGTGGCGGAATGAAGAAGATCACAGAACTGCTTGAAAAAGGCGTCGAAGACGGCGTCTTCCCAGGGGCATCGTTTGCCTATGGAACCCCCGGTGACTTCGAGTCCGGCGCCGTAGGACGTCACACTTACAGCGAAGACAGCCCGGAGATCACCGCCAGCACGCTGTTCGACATGGCAAGCGTCACCAAGGTTGTCTCGACCACCTCGACGGCCCTCGTCCTAAATCAGCACGATCAGATCGAACTGGACACCGCCGCCTCATCTTACGACAGCAAGTTCCAGCACGAAGCGGTCAAGGTCCGAGACCTCCTGCTGCACAAGTCGGGCCTGCCTGCCTACAAGCGATTTGAGAAGACCTGCCGGTCGATCGAAGAGAGCGAAGACGCCCTCTACGCCCTCAGCTTGAGAGAGGCTGTTCCGCCTAAAACTGAGTACTCCTGCATGGGATTCATGATCATGCAGCGGGTGATTCAGAACGTCACTGAAAAAACCCTTGCTGACACTGTGAAAGAGCTCGTCTGGGATCCGCTCGGGATGAACCGCACAACCTACAATCCTGGAAAAGCAGTCCGTCCATTGTGCGCTCCGACGGAGACCATCCCAGATTGGCGACGTGAAATCGAAGACGAGCGTGGCTACGAGCGAGTCAACGAGGAGTTCGTTCAGGGTGGTGTCCACGACCCGGCAGCTTTCATGATGGGCGGCATTAGTGGGAACGCAGGGGTGTTCTCATCAGCCAACGACATGGCTCTGTGGGCGCAGGAGCTTGCCTCAGGTGGGGACAAGATCTTCTCACCGCTCGTCCTGGCCGAGTGGCGCAGGCGGCAGGCTGAGGACTCATCGAGAGGGCTCGGCTTTGACACGAAGTCAAGCCGAAACTCCTCTGCAGGGCGCAGGTTCGATATCAAGTCGTTCGGTCACAGTGGCTACACCGGCACCTGTGTCTGGATCGACCCGACAAACAAGATATTCGGAGTCCTGCTGACCAACAGGGTTCATCCCGATGACAAGGGTGGCGGAATCAGCCAAATTCGGCCCAAGTTCTTCGATGCGGTGTGGGAAACGCTCCAGGAATCTTAACTTTTTTCTAGGACCATTCTCTCTTTTGCTAACGATCAGGCGGGAGGGGTGGTATAAAGCAATTAGGAGGTTTCCTTGCGGCATTTGCTCTCCCCTTGGCCGTATTGCGGAGCCTCCTTAATTTTTTAAATCCCGACCCATTTCAGGGTCAGGATTTCAGCTTCTCGGCCAGCTGTGGAATCGCCTCGTAGAGGTCCATTACGAGCCCAAAATCGGCCGATTCAAAGATCGGCGCATCCCCGTCAGTGTTGATCGCGACGATCACCTTTGAGTCCTTGATTCCCGCCATGTGCTGGGTCGATCCGCTGATTCCTGCTGCGATGTAGAGATCGGGTGCGACGACCTTGCCTGTCTGGCCGACCTGGAGATCATTGGCAGCGATTCCGAGGTCCACAGCGGCCCGCGTCGCACCTGCTGCACCGCCGAGGATGTCTGCAAGGCCTCCGATCAGCTTTTCGTACGTCTCGGCATCCTTGAGGGGCCGCCCGCCGGAGATCACGACTTTCGCTTGAGTGAGGTCTGGTCTAGCCCCGGCTGCCTCGGCCTCTTTGATGCGTTCCGTCTTGGAGTCTGTTGATATCGTCACGGCCTCTGAGGGGCCGTTGGGGCGCTCCTCTCCCGCGCCAAATCCTGCCGGTCTGACCGTCAGAACGGTCAATGCGGCGTCCACCTCGACCGTGGCAATCGCTGCTCCCGCCGCAGTGGGTCGGCTGAACACCGACTCAGAATCCACGGAGACGATGTCAGAGACCATCGCGGCGTCCAGCCTCGCGGCAATCCTAGGCAGGATGTCCTTGGCCCGCATAGTTGATGCGGCAGCAATGTGGCTGTAGCCCGCGCACAGTGACGCTATTGATGCCGCGGAGTCAGCAGGAGGAGTCGATGGCAGCCCTCCGGTCAGGACTTTGCCAGCACCTACAGCTGGGCAGTCACCGCCGGTCACGAGCAGTACATCAAAGCCCTCGCCAAACGACTGCGCGAACCCGCGCATCGTCTCTGCCTCAGACGGCTGGAAGGCAATGATCAGAGTTTTCGACATCAGACCACACCTCGCTCGCGCAGCCCGGCGACCAGTTCATCCACTGAACCGACTTTCACACCGGGCGGTCTTTCCGCTGGCGGCTGATATCCCGTCACCCTCGTTTTGGAGACCGAATCAGTCAGCCGGGCACGCTTCTCAAGTGGTTTGCTCCGGGCCTTGATAATGCCTGGCAATGCGATGTAGCGCGGCTCGTTGAGCCGCAGATCGACCGTGATCAAACAGGGAAGCGGGAGCTTCAAAACCTCCTCACCATCATCAGCTTCACACGTGACGACACCTGA
>JALGYA010000265.1 GCA_029824475.1 Fimbriimonadia bacterium
TGGCGGAGAAGCACGGAGTCGAAACCGTGATCATGAACGCCATCCATCTGGTCATCAGCGGCAAAAAGACGCCGCTGGATGGCGTATCTACACTCATGGACCGGTCTAATCCGTATGAAGGATTAGGCTACGTCTTCGACAGGTAACCACACATGGCGGCAAGAGCAGCGATCGCATTCGGCTCAAACCTGGGCGACTCACGGGCGACAATCCGTGAGGCCGTCCGGATGCTTGAGGCCACTTGCGAGGTGGAAGCCGTCAGCTCCTTCTTCCGGTCCGATCCGATGTATCTTGAGGACCAGCCTTCGTTTAATAACTCCGCTGCGCTGGTCACCACTGACCTCGGGCCCCTCCATCTCATCCAGGAGATCAAGAAGATCGAGCGGTCGCTCGGGAGGCAGCAGCGCGAAAGAAACGGGCCGAGAGAGATCGACATCGACCTCATCACCTTTGGGAGCCTGCGCCTCTGGTCGAACGCTGAGCCCTCACTGGTGCTTCCCCACCCTAGAGCTGGCGAGCGGAGATTCGTTTTAGAGCCGCTTGCTGAACTTGATTCGAGTCTAATTCTGCCTGGTCTCGGCTCGGTATCAGACCTGCTGTCCAGCTCCACCATCCAGGCACAACACTTAGAAAAGGAGATGCATGAACCAATTCCAGTATGAGGCGCGTGACGCGGCAAACCAGATTCAGACCGGCCACGAATCAGCAAGCACTTCTGACGAGCTGATCAGGCGGCTCAGTGCAAAAGGGCTAAGAGTCACCAAGCTGAAGCCCGTCACATCGGCTGCAGCCGTTGTCGGACTTGCGGCAGCGGCAGACCCGCTCAGGGCCGCGCCCGCACCTGCAGTGGCCACACCGCCTGCTGTCAAACAGCAGTCTCAGGCTCAACCAGACGCGCCAACTCGCCCTCACCCCAAGGCCGACGAAAAAGACATCGCGCTCATGCTCACCCAGATGGGAGACCTCATCAAGGCGGGAATCTCACCCGCAGAGGCTGCAGGCCAGATGTCAAAGAGGGCGTGGAAGGCGAAGCTGCGTGATCCGCTCGCCAGAGTCTCGCAGAACACGGCAAAGGGCATGGCACTCAGCACCGCGATGGACAGGGAGCCTGAGGTCTTTTCCTCCTCTGTCGCTGGCGCAGCTCGATGCGGCGAGATGGCCGGCTGCCTGCCGGAGGCGCTGCTCACAATTTCACACCAGCAGACCGAAACCCGCAAGATTCGTCGATCCTACTGGTGGATGAGGCTGATCGGCTGGTTCATCGTGCCCCTGCCGATTGCGATCGGCTTTGGACGCGGGTACCTTATGAGCGGCGTCAGGTCAGTGGTGGACAGCAGCGCATCGCCCGGTGACGTAGTCCCTGCCATGCAGCAGGGCGGCAAGGACATGCTGACGAGCCCTGGCGGAATCGTCGCGATGGTGCTCGTTCTTGCATTGACGGCATTTCTCATTTGGGTGAACACGCCGCTGGCACGCAGATGGAGGCACACGATGGCGCTCAAAGTGCCGTTCCTTAAGAAGTGGGCGGAAGGTGAATCCCTGTCGATTTTCCTCTGGTTTGCCAGCAAAATGGCCAAGTCCGGCGCCTCTCCCTGGATGACCTGGAAACTCTCAGCCTACGCAGTCCCCAATGAAGTTTACAGAGACCGATTGGTCGCGGCAGGCGCGCAAGCCACTGAGAACGTCGAATTTTCGACACTTGCCGCACAGGCAGAAATCCTGCCGCTTGAGTATCAATCCCTCACCACGACAGCCGAGATGACTGGTACTGTGCCGCAGGCCCTGGACAACATTTCTAGGTCGTCGATGGCAGATGCCCAGAATTCTGAGAAGCAGTTCAAGATGGCCACGCGCGTCGCGAATGGGCTTGTTACTCTGCTGGCCTGGGTGCTCACCATGCTGCTGGTCTACGGAGGCTACGTTCAGGCGATCATTGAAGGCTTCGAGTCGATATAACCATGGCAATCTACTACTTCAAAGCCCTCAATCCAGAGGGGCATCTAGAATCGGGTCTGATCCACGGGGCGAACAAGGAGCAGGCGGCCCTGAAGCTCAAAGACCGCAGCCTCGACGTCCAGGACCTCTCAGAGGCTGATCAGTCAGCGGACCCGCTCTCTGGTCAATCGGAGGAGGCCTCAGCTCGGTCAGTTGCCGTGGAGGACGAGTCGATCGGATTTGCGATCGGGCCTGTGCCGCTCAAGGACCTGCAGTTCTTCTTTCGTCAGCTCGGAACCATGCTGGAAGCTGGCATTTCTCCTGCCCAGTCCTTGATGACGCTCTCCAAGCAGTCGACCTCGCCGCGCCTAAAGGCCGTGCTCCTCGAAGCCCGAAACGGAGTGATCGAAGGACGGCCCCTCAGCATCGCCCTGGAACAGCACAAAGGCATCTTCACGCCGCTCATGATCTCGATGGTAAAGGTCGGTGAGCAGGGCGGTCTGCTCGCGTCGCAGTGCAACGACCTAAGCGACTACATCCAGCGTGACATTGAGCTGAAGAACACGATCAAGAAGGAGACTGCGTATCCCAAGATCGTGCTATTTGGATCGATATTTATCATCATGGCCGCGCAGATGATCGTTGCTTCGATGGGCAAGACGACAACCCTCGATTCGCCGCTCAACAATCTCTCCACTTGGTTCTCGATTGCCCCGATGATTATCCTGATCGTCGGGTTCGTGATCGCCTACCGTCGCTCGCCAGCTGTACAGGCCTGGACTCAACGAGTTCTTTACCGGCTTCCGGTCGTCGGCCACATGCTGCACGGCTTTGCAATGGCGAAATTTGGTCGTGCATTCGCGGCTCTCTACAAGGGCGGTCTTCCGATCCCGAAGGCTTATCGCCTCGCAGCAGATGCCACCGACAGCGAATCGACGAGGGAGAGGGTCAAGCCCTCCGCAGCACTGCTGGATGAAGGCCATTCGGTCAGCGAGGCCATGATCGACTCCGGGGCATTCAGCCCAATGGTGGTCGACATGACTCGCACCGGAGAGACCACCGGAAACCTCGACATGATGCTGACCAAGATTTCCGAATACTACGAAGAGGACGGAAAACTGAAGGCCAAGCAGCTCACGACCCTGCTCGGAATCCTCTGCATCGTCAGCATCGGCATCTATGTCGGATACGTCGTGATCACTTTCTACAGAGGCTACGCTGGCGGTATGACGGGCATCTAAGATGCCTGGAAGATGCTGAGTCATGCAGGATCACTACGCTGTTCTCAACATCCGAAGACGGGCAAGACCGGGTGAGATCAAGGCCGCGTATCGATCGCTCGCTCTCGAATGGCACCCGGATGTCTCAGAGCATGAGGATGCGGCAGAGAAGTTTCGGCAGATTTCCGAGGCGTATGAGACACTCTCCGACCCAGAGCGGAAAGAGAACTACGACGTCGCTCTGAACTACACGGAGACCATCGAGCGGCAAAAAAGGGAGCGCGAGGAAGCCCAGCAAAGCAGCCCGTTTGAGACCGAGTTCATCACAGAAGAGAAGACGAAGGAAAGACCTCGGCCATCCTTTGACTACAATCTCAACAAACTGCAGACGCTTGTCAGGCAAGGGCGTATGGAATATGCCGCGAACGTTGCG
>JALGYA010000266.1 GCA_029824475.1 Fimbriimonadia bacterium
CATGAAAATCGAAGGGAACGAACTTCGACCAGTCACTAGCAGCGACGAGACAAAGAAAGCCGTTGCTTCCTTCAAGAAGAAGAGGAAGCGATCCGCCGGAGGTGGAGCTGGTGCGCTCGATGTTCCCTCTGACCTGAAAAAGGCCCTTTCCAATCTTCCTTCTGGCTTCAAGCTAGCCTATGGCGGCGATGGAGCTCCCAGGATCGTCCGGTCCAGACGCCGGCGAAAAACGAAGGCCTGACCACCCGCCTCTCCTGTGACCGTCCGTTCGGCTGCAGGAGAGGGCCTATTCCCCGCCTGCTCTACGCTGCAGCTGAGGTACCATTCCGCCCTCTCCGGGCCGCCTTAGCTCAGTGGTAGAGCAGCTGTTTTGTAAACAGCAGGTCGTCAGTTCGAATCTGTCAGGCGGCTCCAGTTTTCTCCCTTTCTTCTCTGTTGCCAGGCTAAAATAGTCCTATGCTGCGACTTCTGGCTGCGATTGGCTCGGCTGCATTGATTGGAGGAGGAATGCTCTCCTCACAGTCACAGCGCCACCAGACGACGGACGATGTGCTCGGGCTGTTCAATAAGAACTGCGGGTCATGCCATGTCCGACCAGACGCCAAGTTCAAAACTGACCGCGCCTGGATAGAGCGCATCTCCGGCACAACATGAACCGGCACCCCCGAGAGCGTCCGTGCGGCGCTCAAGTCGGCACTCACAAAAGATAAGGCACACACGCCTGTCGTGATTTCAGCCAAAGCTGGTCATGGACAATCGTCCATCAGCTGCGATACGCCGGCAACCGCACTGCTCCTGCGAGACGCACACAAGAAAGCAATCCGCGTCTCTTGGGACGACCCGAAGAAGGCAGGCGAAGCCAGGCCGCTGGGAGCCGGATCCTATACAGTTGTAGGCTACAGAATCAGCAAGAAGGACAGGTCAGGAACAGAGTGGATGCTCACCAGTTCCGGCACTGACCTGGGCAAGGTCATCGTCAAGCCCGGAGAGACACTAGACTACAAGTTCCCGACAAAGCTTGATTTGAGAAAAGGGGTCAACGTCAATGCCGGTGCAGGTCGGGTCAGCGCCAGCTTCTTCTACGGAGGGGGCGGCGTAACGATCTATCGCAGCGGCAAGCGGATTCCGATGCCCTATTCCCTGCTCGACAGCAAGGGCCGAGCAGTTGGCTCAGGCAGCATGGAGTACGGATGAGGCGGAGGAGCATCAGCCGCGGTGCGGCTGAATAGAGACGCAGCAGGCGACTTGAAGCTCGAACTCGGGATACCAGATGATATCCCGTTCAATATCGAGCTGTTCTAGCCCTCTCGTCTATCAGAAGAATGAGATTTGCAGGCCAGCAATCTGGCAGGCCTGCAAATCTCATTCATTTCTTATCTTCGCGTAGGGTCCGACTGCCAAGCAGTCTCCAGTTGCCTCGCTCGAGCACCCACATATCCAAGTAGTAATGGACACTATCGTCGGCGGTCTCCTTGGTCCAGACCTTCGCCTTCGCCCGCTGACTTCGAATCCGAATCATCTTGGTGCTGTAATCCTGGGGAAGCTCGCCGGAGCCAAAGCTCACCAGATACGTGGCTTTGTCGATCTCTGTCCCGCCGCCTGTTACAAGCTTAAAGTCCTTTGAGAGCACGTCCCCTGCGGCGTGTGCATCCCCGCGTACGTACGCGGAATCCCAGCTGCGGTACTGCTCCGCAATCAGCCTCCCTGGATAGGTTTCGTAAGGTGCGTATTGGGGAAAAAACACGGCGGCGAACATCGGAATCACGATTATGACAGCCGTACCCTGATTTCAACTCTCGGTCAGCACACCAACAAAAAGCTGTCGATTTGGAGATTTCTCCGTTTTTCCCTATACTGATACTGCGGCTGGGTGAGACGGTCCAGTGCGCAATGCCCTGCGACTGCTCATTCAGCCTTGGAGAAAAGAACATGAAATTCTGCTTCAAAGCTGCAGCACTCTCATGTGCTGCATTGGTCGCGGTTAGCGCCACGGCAGCTGGCAATCGCCATGTAAACGGTGAGTGGTCCATATTTGGCACTGACTACATGCAAAACGCCGTCGAGCATAAGGATGGATCGGTGACAGGATCCTGGAACTATGGCTCGGGCAGCATGGGGATCCCAGACTGCATCTACTTTGAGGGTGACGGCATGACCGCCACTGTGTCCGGAATGTCGACAAGCGGCTTTGGCTATGATGATGGGTTCATCTATCACATGTCCAGCTACACAGACAACGGTGAAGGCAAGAACGCCCCGGCGGACACAACGTCCTACTACTGGTACGGAAACTTCCCTGAGTTCAACTGCATGGAAGAAGTCTGGAGAGTATTCGTTCAGACATCTGGATCCTTCGCCATAACCGGAGGCAACGTTCAGGTTAAAGACTGAACCGATTCTCAAACTGTTCAGGTCCTATGGAGCTCAGGCTTGATCGGACCAGAACCATGACGCAAGCAATGATCTGGGCTGGCAAGTTCGGTCCAGATCTTGCAGTCTGATCAACACGTGACCCTTCCTCTGCTCTCAATAGCTGCCGCAGCCATCATTGCACCGGTTCAGGAGCGATCGATTTCGATCACCAACACTGGGGCATCACTGCAGGCGATCGCAAAGCAGCTCTCCGCTGAATCTCAGCAGGAGATCAGCGTCGACAAGGACCTCAACCGAAGCGTCGTCGCTCTCTCCGCCCAAGACCAGCCGCTGCAGAAAGTAATGGAGCAGATCGCTTGGGCAGTTCAGGGGGAATGGAAGCGGAAGGGAGCCGGGTGGGTTCTCACTGCCGACGAATCCCTGAGAGAGGAGTCGGCTGAGGAAGATGCCCAAGCCTATTACGATTTCATACTGGAGTCTGTCGAAGCCTCCCGCAAAAACCTGCAGGAGTCGATCGCAGCCTCTGAGGGCGCCCGCGTCCAATCTCTCAAGGCCGAACTGGCTGTGCTGGAGCTCTTTGCCGCATCCGCGATTCCGGTTTCTACTCAGCTGCATCCCACGCAGCGCACCGTCTTCTCAATGAACCCAACTCAGAATCAGATGAGGCTGCGCGGCCCAGTCTCAACGGCAGTGAATCAGCTCGTGGCGATCCATAACACGCAGGCGCTTGAAGAGGTTGGCAAAGATCGATTCGCATCACTTCCGAGCGAGTATCAGGAACTGGACGGATTCAAGGAACTGCTCGAGTCGATCATGCCTCCACCCAAGCAGGTGATTTCGAGCGGCGCCAGCAAAGTCATCATGGTTGTTACGAACCCTGGATATGACTGGGACGCGCCGGTCAGAAGCCGTTCCTTGCCGCGCACTACGCTCCTCCTGCTCGGCAACGATGGACTCCCTGCCGCCCGAAAATCGGTCCGACTCAGTAAACCAGGCGTCGAGTCCAATTCTCCTGCAGTTGCTCCCCAAACGCAGACTCGCCTAGATGCACCGATCCCACTCACAGCCGATGCGCTGATCGCAGCACGAGCCCTTGACGGCTTTGGATCCCTTCCCCCTGCGGACCGAACTAAGGCAGTCGACATCTCCTCTTCGCCCGATCAACGTGACCCGCTCGCCTTTTCTGTGGGTGAGGGTC
>JALGYA010000049.1 GCA_029824475.1 Fimbriimonadia bacterium
GTGATGGCAGAAATCTTGGGGTCTTCCGTCGCCAGCTCTGTGATCGCATCGCCAAATACACTGGTGTAGCTGACCGAGCCTGCCTTCTTCTGCATCTCGCTCGAATCGATGTCGAACGGGATGACGCCGTGCCACTTGTTGGAATTCTCTTCTGCAGCGTTATAGCCCTTTCCCTTAACAGTGAGGGCGTGGACCAACAGCGGTCCACCAACTTCCCTCAGATTGCAGAAGATGTCATACAGCGACTCGAGGTCATGGCCGTCAACCGGGCCGATGTACTCCCAGCCCATCTCCTCGAAGATAGTGCCCGTCTCTTCCGGAGCAAAGTAGTGGGTCATGCCGTGGCGCAGTCCAGCGGCGATCCTGGGCGTTGGACCAGGAATCTTCTCAATCAGTCGCTTCGCCAGGCTGGCAGCATCCTGGATGTCCCGTCTGGACCGCAGGCTGGTGAAGTAGCGCGTCAAAGCACCAACATTTGGGGCGATCGACATACGATTGTCGTTCAGGACAACCATCATGTCTGTATCTAATTCTCCGCCGTGATTCAGCGCTTCCCAAGACATGCCGGAGCAGATCGAAGCATCGCCGGTTACAGCGACAATCCGTTCTTGAGTTCCCAGCTGGTCGCGTGCTTTTGCAAATCCAAGGCCTGCAGAAATCGCCGTTCCCGCGTGACCGGCGCCAAAAGCATCGAGCTCATGCTCGGACGTCTTAAGGAATCCGCTGATGCCTTTGTGCTTGCGCAGAGTGTCAAAACGCGGAAGCCGCCCTGTGAGCAGCTTGTGAGGATAAGCCTGGTGCCCGACATCCCAAATCACCTTGTCAGGCGGGATGTGGTACGCCGCGTAGAGAGCGACGGTGAGCTCAACTGTGCCGAGGTTTGAGCTGAAGTGGCCGCCGGTCTTGCTGACGTTGTCCAGAATGGCCTGACGGAGTTCATCCGCCACCTGCTTCAGCTCCTTCACGGAGTATTTGTGCAGGTCCGTTGGCTGGACAATCGTGCTCAACAGCTCGTATTCGCTGGCCATCTCAATCTCTCCTAACGATTCTGGAACCCTTTTGGCAGCGGTGGATAGCTCTTAGCCCCACTTTTTTGAAAGAAGTAGGGCGAGTGCCTCCAAGAATTCCTCTTCCTCCGACCCAAACTGGCCCACTTTGTGGCCATCAATGTCGATCTGGCCGAGGACTGTATCTCCCCGCCGGACCAGCACGACGATCTCTGATTTTGTCGAAATGCTGCAGGACAAGTAGTTGTCCAAGGTGTTCACGTCCGCGACGACCTGGTTCCTGTTTTCAGCAACGGCTGCGCCGCACACGCCGCGCCCGACAGGAATGACAGTGTGATCTGTAGCCGCGCCGACGTATTCGTCCAGGAGAAGCTCATCGCCCTCGAGCCGGTAGATGCCAGACCAGTCCCATCCATCGAGGGAATCGAGCTCTTCCATCGCCAGTCGGCGAAGTGGAGCTCCCTCCAAGTCTGAGTTGGACACTCTGAGAAGAATTCTGGAATAGTCGTCTCTCATCAAGAATTCTCTTCCGCCGCAGCCTTGATCGCCGCCCCAAGTTGACCAGTGTCGGCAGGAATCAACTCGAACACCTTTGTCTGCCCCCATCTGGCCCGGTCCAAACCACCTTCCGCGATGACCAAGGCGCCCTTCGGCCCGAGGCCGTCACCCGCCTCAACCTTGACTCCCATCATCATCTTCTGAGCCAGCCCCAGCAGCACGAGCGCTGCCTGCTCCGCCTGGTCACCGGGAACATCGATCACCTCCAGTTCTGACAGGCCAAATTTCTGGAGTCCGAGCGTATGGACATAGCTTCCACCTGCCTGCTTGACCTCTTTCGCCTGAACATGGTTCAGAGTGGTAAAGGGAACACCAGGGTCATGCTCTGCGGTGTAGTTGTCAGGCAGACGATAGGTCTGCGACATCGGATCAGCAACGACGCCATCCGTCAAGTCCGCAAGCCTCACAGCGCACGACGTGATGAAATCGAGTGCAGGATAGACCATCGGATCGTGCGATTCGATCGTGAATTGAATCAGATTCCACGCTGCCAGGAGCCTGTTCTTAACTTCTGGGTCGAGCGCCTCGCCGAGCGGCGATGTGAGAAGGAACGAGGGATCAAATCCAGCCTCTTCCTTGGAGAGAACCTTGACGCGCAGCACGGTCTTCCTGTCGTGCGAAGACATGATGTATTCGCCACGAATCAGCGGCTGAGCGATCTCCTGTTCGGTGACATCCTTCTTCCAGGGCAGCCCGAAGCCCACGGCAGCTCCGCCCTCGCCTTTGGGGTTGATCACTGTGAGAAGCGCAGGAAGACTGGGCGTGCAGGCGAGCACCGAAAGGTAGTACTGCTGACTTATCCCAAAGCCAGGGGTCTTCACCTTCTTAAATGGTCTGAGAATGTCGTTCCAGCGCTTGTCCATTTTCTGCCTCCGCTGCTGCCCGTGATTATGACGATCTGTCGAGGATCGGCTTCAACCTTTCCCGCACGAACTTGACGTCGATCACGACCTTGGAATCGATGTCCTCCGGTGCGTCGAACATCAGGCCCTCCAGCAGAGCTTCAAGGACCGTGTGCAGCCTGCGCGCACCGATGTTCTCAGTCTTTTCGTTGAGCTCACTCGCCGCGTGGGCGATCTCGTCGAGGGCTTCTTTAGTGAACTCGAGCTCGGTGCCCTCCACCTCAAGAAGCTGCTGATACTGCTTGGTCAGCGCGCTCTTCGGCTCAGTGAGAATGCGCGTGAAGTCGTCCTCTCCGAGGCTGTCGAGCCTCACTTGGATAGGAAGCCTTCCTTGCAGCTCTGGGATCAGGTCGTCTGGGCTGCTGATGTGGAACGCTCCGGCTCCAATAAAAAGAATGTGATCCGTCTGGATCGAGCCAAACTTGCTCGGTACTGTCGAACCTTCGATGACAGGAAGCAGGTCGCGCTGGACGCCTTCACGGGAGACTTCTGGGCCGCTGCCGCCGCCAGACTTCATCGCGACTTTGTCGAGCTCGTCGATGAAGATGATGCCGGACTGTTCGGCTCTGTGGAGCGCCTCACGGTTGATGGAGTTCTCGTCCATCCTCTGCTTTGCTTCGGCCTCCACCAAAATTGCGAAGGCCTCCTCAACAGTTGCTGTGCGGGTGAACTGCTTGCTGCCGCCAAACGGATTATTAAAGGCATTCGTGTCGATGCCCATCTCCTCCATCCCGCCAGGTGTGAAGACCTGCATGAAGGAGCTGCCCTTCTCTTCAACTTCGACCGTGATCTCACGCTTGGCGTGGATTCCCTGCTCTGCCTCCACCCGGAGACGAGCAACTAGATCTTCCCGAGACTCGGCCGGATCGCCATCTTTGGTGACATCTTGAGCCTGGTCCTCTTTGAACTCTGGGAACTGCTCGGGATCGACGCCGGGAATCCTGCCCATGACGTCCATCGCATGGCCCAGGCTTCCGTGGCGGATGATGCCTAAACGCTCCTCCTCCTGCTCAGCCAAAAGGTTCGCGATGCGGGCGTATGCCGCATCCTCCGCAATATCTCTGAGCTGCTCCAGCTTCTCGGCTTCCACGAGCCGGACGGAAGTCGCGACGAGGTCCCTGACCATCGATTCGACGTCACGTCCCACGTAGCCGACTTCTGTAAACTTTGTCGCCTCGACCTTGATGAACGGAGCCCTTGCAAGTGTAGAAAGTCGACGCGCGATCTCCGTCTTGCCGACACCTGTCGGGCCCATCATGAGGATGTTCTTGGGGAGGATTTCCTGGCGGTCTGCTGGCGGCAGCTGCTGCCGTCTCCATCGGTTTCTGAGCGCAACCGCTACGGCCTTCTTGGCCGCCGCCTGTCCGATGATGTACTTGTCAAGTTCTTTGACAATCTGCCTTGGTGTCAGCTGCTCGATGGACTGGCTCATGGGGGGCCTGTTTGTACCAGAATTGTCAGAGATTCCCCTGTCGCCTGGCCTGGAGAATCTGCTGGACGCACTCGCCTGTGATCTGGCCTGCTTTCTCTGCCTCTTCGACGGAAGTGCTCCATCCGAAGCTGAATCTCACTCCTTCGGAAGCCTCTTCTTCAGACATGCCCATCGCCAAGAGGACGTGGCTTGCCTCAATGCTTCCACTGCTGCAGGCTGCGCCGCTGCCGGCGCTGACTCCTTCGCTGTCGAGGCGGATGAGGAGTGATTCGGCGGAGACTCCTGGGAACCGAAGGTGAACGATGCCCGGCATGAGAGGGACTCCGGAGACGGTATCGATCACCTCGATGCGAGACTGAGCAAGTCCATCAAAAAAAGCCGAACATGCGTCAGTCTTGGTATTCAGGATCGCTTCTCGATTTCCGAATCCGTACTCCGCAGCCGCCCCGAAAGCGACGATCGCAGCCGTGTTTTCTGTGCCGCCCCTCATCTCCCGCTCCTGCCCGCCCCCGGCAATCAGAGGAGCGATCTTGACACCAGCCCTTACTTTGAGGGCGCCTGCTCCTCTCATGCCCCCAATCTTGTGGGCCGACGTGGCAACCAGGTCGGCATCCGGAGGCTTCAGATACGGGAATCCCTGCACTGCGTCACAGATATAGAGCGCCCCCTTCTCACGGCAGAGTCCTGCGATCCGGTCAGTGTCGTTGATAGAACCGACCTCGTTGTTGACCTGCATCGCGCTGACGAGGCAGACGTCGTCTGAAATAGTCTCAGCGAGCTTGTCGATATCAACTCGCGCCTGGGCGTCAGTTGGCACTAATTCAACTTTGAATCCCAGCCTCTCCAGGATGGGCCTTGTATTGAGTACACAAGGATGCTCGGCGGATCCCAATAGGACACGTCGTCGAGAATCCGGAGCCTTCAGCGCGGCTCCGATAACTGCCGTAACCGCCGACTCACTTCCGCCGGATGTGAAAATCACTTCACCAAACATCGCGCCCATCGCCGCGCTCACCTGCGCTCTCGCCTCGTCTATCGCATCCTTCGCAGCGCGGCCATCCGCATGAAGGCTGCTCGGGCTGCCGCCGTGGTCAATCCACTTTAGAGCTGCCTTTTCAGCTTCCGGAAGCAGCGGCGTGGTCGAGGCATGGTCGGCGAAAATTCTCATGCGGCTAGGAGGTGAGCGTCAACCCGAGCGTCAGGATGACGAAGTTGTGGCAGGCGTGCATCACGATCGCCGAGAGCAGTCCGCCCGTCTTGCGGGTCAGCAGACCAGCGGTCACACCGATCGACATCAGAGAGAGCCAAAGAGCCGGCCCCTGAGGGTGGATTGCGGCAAACAGGAACGCCTGCAGGAACAATGCTGGCCAGAACTTGCCCAGGAGGTTATTCAATGCCCCCAGAAGCAGCCCTCTGAACGCGATCTCCTCGAAGATCGGCGCATATACTGCCCCGACAAAGATCGCGGAGGTCGCCACGACCCAGGGCTCGCCGCTGCCAAACTGCTCGACGATCGGGTGGCTGGGCGGAGGAAGGAATGAGAAGATCTTTGTGCCGACAAAGCCAAGCCCAAGTGCGATGGGGAGGTTTGCCATGAACCCCATCACGCCGATGCCAACCTGCTTCATCGGCTTCATATCGCTGCCGAGCAGGGCGTCCTTCAGATTCCATTTCCTGCTAAGAAATGGCAGCCTGAACACGAGAAGGGCTGCGGCGATGCCGATCACGCCAATCAGCAGCATGCTGAGTGTCTGAATGTCGAGGATCACGCCAAAGAGACCGGCGACGATCCCTGCGGCGATGTAGACCACAAAGAGCGCTGCCGCGCCCATGGCCAAGGCATCGGAGGTCGCTAAGCCGCCGCGGCTGAGCGGATGGCCGGCCCATTCAATCGACCGCTGAGAGGACTGCTGCATCACCAAAGAGACCGCCAAGCTGAGGAGCAATATCACGCCAAGGCTGATCGAACCCCCCATCAAGAAAACTCCAACAAGCAGCGGCAGAAACCGGCCGAGAGAGAACAGCTCATTACGCGGCCCTTCTATCCCTGCCTTATCCGCAGCGTGAACCGCAATCAGCTCTTCGGTAAGGCCGAGGCTCTTGTCTGGTGACAACTCCGCAGCCTCCTCCGGCGTGAGGTCCTCGAGCGAATAGATCGCCGCCGCATTCTGATCTGCCTCGGAGTCACTCCCTTCAAGCTCGATGAGAACGTCCTCCTCGACCTCTCCATTCATCTCGAACTGCAGTGCGGCGATCAACCTGTTCGCTCGGCTCGATTCACTCTCTTCTGCCAGCCGCAGCACGTCCTCAAACTGGTCGCCAAGATCAAACTGTCCACCCGAATCAGACTCGCTGGTCGGATCAGGTTCATCCTCCGTTTCAACCGGCTCACCCTCCTCTTCGACAGGGGCCACCATTTCGTCGGCCCACTTGGAGAGAATGGCGAATTTGAGCTGAGATTCTGCCTCAACCAAGCTGTCTGTCGCCGAATCTGACTTCGGCATAAACATCCCGGCAAATGCCCCGAGAATTGAGATTGCAAAAAACCCGACAAGGACAATCCACCCTATCGGGTTGCGGTTCGGCCTGGGCGCAACGGTCCTCTCTTCGGCAATCGGGGGTGGAATCGGTTCGAAGCTCACGGGTGCTGGTGACGATTATATGAGATTTGCCCAGGCCAGGCTGGCAAGGCCCTTCCATTTCATGGATATAATCAGATTATGGTAGACAAGCTTCTGCCTGATTCAGTTGCCTCGGACCGGCCGCTGAGATCGCTCTACCTCGATCTCAATTCCTACTTCGCGTCCGTCGAGCAGGCTGATCACCCGGAGCTGCGTGGAAAGCCTGTTGGAGTCTGCCCCGTCATGGCGGATTCGTCCTTCATCATCGCAGCCAGTTACGCCGCAAAGGCATTCGGAGTCAAGACCGGCACTCGAATTGGCGATGCCAAGGACATGTGCCCCGAGATCATCCTGGTCGATGCCCGGCATGGACGCTACGTCGAGGTCCACGACGAGATCATCGACATCCTGGAGGGCGTGCTGCCGATCGAAGCGGTGTGCAGCGTTGACGAGATGCGCTTCCGGCTGATCGGACGAGAGACGCACAAAGATGAGGCCATCAGAATCGCGAAAGAGATGAAGGCTAGGCTCCGAGAGAAGTACTCCGACGCGATGACCTGCAGCGTTGGCATCGCACCCAACGGCTTCCTCGCCAAGCTTGGAACGGAAATTCAGAAGCCGGATGGGCTTGTCGTCCTTGAAAAGGACGACATCGACCCGATGCTGCGGGGGCGCAGTCTGACGTTCTTCACTGGGATTAACAAGAAGCTCGCGATCCGCCTCAAAGCCGCCGGAATCTTCAACTCCGACGACCTGCTCGATGCTTCCCAATCTGAACTGAGAAGAGGTTTTGGCAGCATCATCGGCGACAAGTGGTGGCATCTTCTCCGGGGCGCTGAGCTTGCCGATGACAAACAGAGTGGAAAGTCGCTCGGTCACTCACATGTGCTTCCGCCTGATCTGCGAACAGAGCAGGGCTCACGCGATGTGCTTTTACGCCTGGTGCACAAGGCGGCTGCGAGATTGAGGAGACAAGGGAAAGTCACCGGGTTTGTGAACATCCACGTCGGAGGCATCGAAGAGGGTTGGAAGGACGGCAAGCGCATAGAACCGACATCGGACACGGTCCTGATCAGCGACCACGTGCTTGAAATGTGGGAGTCAAGGTCGTTTGTCAAGCCCCGCTCCGTCGGTGTGACGTTTTCCAATCTTTCGAAGCCGGATGAAGTCACTCCCAGCCTCTTCGAGCCGGCTCCCGTGAGGACAGAGATGAATACGGCCGTCGACAGCATGAATCGCAAGTTCGGCAAAGACTCGGTGTTTATCGCCAGCTTGGAGAAGGTCCGAAACACCGCCAAAGAGAAGATCGCCTTCCAAAAGACTGAGCTCTTCAACGAAGGCAAAGAAGAAGATTGACGCTAGGGCTCCAGCTCTCCGCCGAAAGAGGAGAGCCCAATGAGCACACTATCACTCGAATCGATCGGATCCTCCGCTGCCGCTGTGCTGCGGATGCTGTTTTCACCAATCCCCACAAAGGACCATCGCGTCTCCATCAACGGATTCCGGAAGGGGCCGGTCACCAAAGCCGACGCCGGACTTGTCGGCCCCGCCATCCACCTTGCCTATGAGTTTGAGGACAACGGCAAGGCCAAGACCGTGGAGGCGATGATCCCGCTAATCGGCGCCGGTCAGCCGGGCGGTGAGGACGAGATTCTCTGGAACGGCAAAGCGGTCGATATGGACGATGTCGTAATCAGCGCCAGGCTGACCATGTTCGGCCCAGCGGCGGTCGTTGAGTTTAAGTTTGCGATCGACGGTCTGCCAATGCGCGTTCGCGTCGACGCTGTTCGCCGTTGGTTCTAACTTCTGGTCCCCTCTCCTCCTCGTTTGAGAGGAGGAGAGGGTTAGGGTGAAGAGGTTCTTATTGCTGGCCTCCCCCCCGCTTGGGGCGGGGGAGATCAGAGAGGGAGGGTCCGCCAAAGAGGGCGGCCATAAGCCGCGCTCGACGTGGAAGGCGACCGAAGGGAGCGGTCTGGCGCTGTCCTCAAGTTCATGGACTGCAACAGGCCCAGCCATCAGGAGTTCCGGCCAAGGGCCAGCCCCCTCCTAGCCTCCCCCACCATTCGTAGGGGAGGGACCAAACTCCAATCCTATGAACCTCTATCCCCCAACCCCCTTCCTCCTCTCAAACGAGGAGGAAGGGGGCATCCAATCCCATAGAGTGTGCCATGGACAGGCGCTCCCAGCGTTTGTCCGTGCTTTTCACAACCCAAGACACGGACAAACCCAAAGCGGCCTGTCCGTCCCACACATTGAACCGGAGGATTAACGAAAAAAGGGCGTCTGCAAAACTGCAGACGCCCTTCCTGAATCTAGAGACCTAAGAGACGAGGCCTTCGGGGAACCAGAGGCCGAGCTCGCGGGGAGCTGCGTCCACGTCAGCTGCACTGTGGCAGATGTTGTCTTCGATGGTCAGACCGAAGTCTCCTCGGACTGTTCCGGGAGCTGCATCGACCGGGTTTGTAGCACCCATCATCGTGCGAATCGCCTGGACAGCGTTCTCGCCCTGGACAGCCAAAGCCACGATCGGCGCGCTGGTCAGGCTGTTGACAACGCTCTCATAAAAAGGCTTGCCAACGTGCTCTTCGTAGTGAGCTTCGACGGTTGCTCGCTCAGCGTTGATCAGCTTCATGCCGACAACTTTGAGGCCACGAGCTTCGATTCGGGAGACAACCTTCCCAGTAAGGCCGCGGGCAACTGCGCCCGGCTTGATCAGAACCAGAGTGGTTTCAGCCATTTCGGGGCGAGGCTACCACTCGGGCTTACGAGCTGAGGGGGACCCTGATGCCTATCGTCCCGAAGTTCTTTGAACCCCGCTCGCCCGTCATGAGTAAGGTCAGGAGAACTCGTGTCTATCGCCAGCATTCATGACCTAACCGTCAAGTACGGATCGTTCGAAGCGCTCAAGGACTTCACTGTCGATGTCCCTGAAGGCGCTGTTGGCCTGCTAGGCCCGAACGGTGCAGGAAAGACGACCCTCATCAAGACTATCCTAGGATTTGTCACCCCGGCGAAGGGCCGGGGGGAAGTCCTCGGATACGACATGTCGCGCGATGGCGCCAACATCCGGCAGATCATCGGCTACATGCCTGAGCAGGACTGCCACATCCCTGGCATGAGTGCCGTCCAGTACGTCGCCTACGCCGGTGAGCTTTCAGGCCTTCCCCCGCAGCAGGCTCTCCGCCGAGCCCACGAAGTCTTGGAATACTCAGGACTGGGTGAGGCGCGCTACCGACACGTCGAAACCTACTCGACGGGCATGAAGCAGCGAATCAAGTTCGCTCAAGCGCTAGTCCACGGGCCAAAGCTGCTGCTGCTCGACGAGCCGACCAACGGACTCGACCCGCGCGGTCGAGAGGAGATGCTGAACCTAGTCAAGGAAGTCGCTTCCGAGAAGGGAATCAGCGTCCTCGTCTGCAGCCACCTGCTCCCCGACATCGAACGGACGTGCGAAAGCGTGATCGTGTTGATGAACGGGACACTCCGGGCGTCAGGCAAGATCCGCGACCTCAAGTCGATCAGCGGCCAGCCGATCGATGTTGAGCTTCGCGAGGACTCAGATGTTTTCATCGCGGAGGCTCAGAAGCTGGGCCTCCAGCTCATCAGTCAGACCAGACACACCTTCCGCCTTCAGGGCACAGGCACGGTCGACGAGTCAGCCAAGGCCGCATTCCTTGCGGCTGAGGCTTCGAAGTCACAGATTCGGCATCTCGTCAGGGCCGAGCGATCATTGGAAGACGCATTCTTGGAGGCAGTAACAAATGGCTGAAGGCATCGCTGATCTGAGCTACAGACACTATTCAGGAGCGCTGGGCGATCCCAAAAAGCGGTGGCGAGTCATCGCTGCTCAAGGCTTGCGAGATGCCCTCTCAAAGAAGGCGTTCTGGTTCATCACTCTATTGTCAAGCTGGTACTACGCTGCCCTGATCATCTATATGTATGTCACTGAGCAGATCGGCCTTGGAGGCGGGGCTGCAGGGGGTCCCAACCCGATGGAGGAGCTGCTCGGGCGAATCGTCTGGAAAGACCAGATCCTCCACGGAGTCGGGACAGGCAACCTGATGTGGATGGTCTTGACGCTGATCATTGGTGCGGGCGTCATCGCCAACGACAACCGGTCCAACTCGCTGCTCATCTACTTGAGCCGGCCATGCACGAAGTTCGACTACATCCGCGGAAAGTGGATGGGGGTCTTCATGCCCCTGCTCCTCGCAATGATCCTGCCATCTCTGATGTTCTTCGCTTACGCCGCGCTGAGCTATCAGGACCAGGGCTTTTTCAAGCAGGACCCTTGGTTGATCCTGCGCATCTTTGCTGTATTCCCACTTGCGGCAGCCTTCCATAGCACGCTCATCGTCGGTGTCAGCTCGCTTGTGAAGCAGCCCAAGTTTGCCTCGGCGATCTATGCAGGCATCTACCTGCTGTCGTCATTCGCTGCAAAGATGCTAGGCGTTGTGTCCATCGAAGTGGACGAGGCTCCCCCAGCCATGCAGAGATTCGCCGAGGCAGCTTCCTACTGCTCCATAGATGGATTGATCAAGGGCATGTCCAAGCTCGTGCTCGGCACAGATGGCAGCCCAATGTTTGGTGTGAAGATGGGAGATGGGCCCGATCCCTCATTGATACCGGCACCTACTCCGCTTCTCGTTATTGTTGGAATAGGCGGCCTCGCGGGGCTGGCGTTCTTTGCGGCCTGGAACCGAGTTCGCGCCGTAGAGGTGGTCAAGTGATCAAAATCCAGAACGCCTCCCGCTGGTACGGCGAGGTTATCGGCGTCAACGATGTCACCTGCAATATCGAGGCTGGCGTCACAGCCCTCCTCGGCCAGAACGGCGCAGGCAAGTCCACACTGATGAAGCTGATCACCGGTCAGCTTCGGCCAACTACGGGCGACGTCACTGTCTTCGGAGATGTCCCCTTTGCCAACCCAGGAGTGTTCGAGCAGCTGGGCTACTGCCCGGAATTTGACAACTTTCCCGAGCACCTGACTGGGCGCGAATTCGTTATGCGCATGGCAGAGATGCAGCGCATGCGGACGGACGAAGCCAAGGACAGAACGCAGCATGTGATCGACATCGTCGGCATGCACGATCGGGCTGAGAAGAAGCTCGCTGGGTGCAGCAAGGGTATGCGACAGCGCATCAAGCTTGGCGCAGCCTTGGTTCATGACCCGAAGGTGATCGTCTTGGACGAGCCGCTCAACGGCCTCGATCCGGTCGGGCGACGCGAGTTCATGGACGTCCTTTCCCAGCTGGCAGATGAGGGCAGGGCGATCCTGATCAGCAGCCACATCCTCTTCGAAGTCGAGCAGATGACACGCTCAATTCTGCTGATGCACAGAGGCAGACTTCTCGCCTCTGGCAACCTCAGAACGATTCGCGAACTGATCGACCGGCATCCGCACAGGATACGAATCCATGTGGACGAACCGAGAGCCGCAGCAGCTCGACTGATGCGCCTTCCGGCCGTCGTCAGCGCCGAAGTTTCACCAGATGGTGAGTCTCTCGAGATCAAGACGAGACAGCCTGACCTGCTCTACAGCGAAATCCCAGCGCTGTCGACTGAAGACGGCTTGAAGGTCTACGGATTTGAGAGCCCTGACAACAGCCTTGAGGCCGTATTCGCCTACCTGGTGGAGAACCGATGATCATCTTCTTCAAATCCGCGTTCAAAGATCTGATGCGCCCCGGGCGACTGGTCATCTGGGTCATCCTCGCTGTCTTCATAGTCGCGGTTTCGTATGCCTTCAAGATGTCCAACCGAGGCTCAAGCATGACGAATCTGGAGCTGTACGGCCAGATGGCTGACATGCTGATCTTCCGAGTGACTGCGCTTGCAGCCATCGTCTTCAGCATGTCGGTCGTTCTGCAGGAGATGGATCAAAAGACGATCATCTATCTGCTGACGCGCAGCACGAGTCGGACCAGCATCTGCCTTGGCAGAACCCTCGCGGCTGCATTGGCCGCTGCGATTGCTGCTTGTGTAGGATGTGCAGCAGGTGCGGCTGTGCTCCTGGGGCCAGCCCAGATATTCAGCGCGGAGATCCTCAAAGACTTCGCGGCGATATCGCTGGGGGCCGTCGCCTATACAGGGCTGTTCACGCTCCTGAGCATGGTCTTGAATCGCGCGATGATCATCGGCTTGATATTCGCGTTCGGCTGGGAGCCGTTCGTGCAGAACACCTCGCAGAGCCTGAACTACCTTTCGGTCATGACCTACATGAACGTGGCTGCTGACCACGAGAAGGCTGCCTCCAGCGGTGGATTCTTGACTGCCCTCGCGGGATCCGCTGGGTTTGAGCGGCCCGATCCCTGGGTCGGCTGGACAGTGCTTGCGGCACTCGCCGCCGTGACGATCTTTGCAGCGTGCAAGGTCTTTGCCGTCAAAGAGTTCAGTCCACGAGAAGACGACGTTTAGTCGTCACCTATTCGGCGCTGGAGGAGCATCACGCTCAGCCAGCGCCCGAATTTGAATCCCACTCGATCCAGAGTGCCGACTTCCTGAAATCCCATCGACTTGTGAAGAGCGATGCTGGCCGGCACGTCCGTATCGCATCCTGCGATGACGGTCTTGTGTCCACGTTCTTCGGCAAGCCTCAGCAGCTCTTTGACAAGAGCCCGGCCAATCCCTTTTCTGTGGTGGCCTTCTGCTACATAGACGGTGGACTCGACCGTGAATCTGTACGCGCATCGGCCTCGGAATGAGCTGAGGCTCCCCCAGGCAATCACCTCGCGATCTTCTTCAAAAACAACCGCGGGGTGAGGGCCCGTGTACTCGTGTTCACCGAGCCAAGCGAGGGTTTCGTCCAGAGTCTGCGGCTCCTCCTGGTAAGTGCAAGTGGAGTTGAGCACCGAGAAGTTGAAGATCTCAGCGATTCTTGCCGCATCTGCTGTGACAGCAGGCCGAATCATTACCGACCGCCGAGGCCGCTGAGCTGGACGCCTTCGATGAACCATCGCTGAGCGACGAAGAAGAGCAGCACGACAGGGACCGTCGCCATCGCGCTGAAGGCCATCATCATTCCGTACTCGCCGCCACGCTCTCCCTGGAACAGCTGGAGGGCGTAGGCGATCGGCATGTTGTCAGGCGAGCTGACGTAGATCAGTGGGCCCATAAAGTTGTTCCACGCACCCATGAATGTCCAGATCGAGATCGCCGCCAGAGCCGGCTTGATCATCGGGAGCATCACCTGCCAATAAGTTCGCAGGTAAGAACAGCCGTCGATCTTAGCAGCGTCTTCGAGCTCCATGGGTATTGTCCGGAAGAACTGCCGGAGCAGGAATACATTGAAGGCCTGAGCAAAGAAGGTGGGCACCCAAATGGGCAGCAAAGTATCCACCCAGCCGAGCTCTTTGAAGATGAGGAATGTGGGCAGCATCGTCACGGCCGCGGGCAGCATCATGGTCGCCAGCATCAGGCCGAACAGGAAGTCACCGCCGGGAAATCGCAGGCGCGAGAATCCATAGGCCACGAGCGAACAGCTGAGGATCGTGCCGATGACCGACATGATCACGAGCACCAGCGTGTTCTTGAGATAGACGAGCCCATAGAAGGTCTCTTCTGGCATGAACTCCATCGCCTCCGTGTAGTTCTGCCAGCGCAGCCCGTTCTTGCGGACGGGCTCTGCTGCGCCAGGCTGTGCGGTGATCCTCTCACCAGCCTGCGATTCAGGTTTCAAAACTTCAATGACACGTGAGCCGTCGTCCAGTTCGGACGCGACAAACCCTGTAATTTCGCCGCTATCGGTCTGCAGGGTCACGACCGGGACTTCGCGAGTAATGGGCGTGATCTCAGATGCCGTCGTCTCAAACCTTCGGCCACGCAGGCCATACGGACGCTCGATCTCAAGCAGGACCTTCCCGTCATCGAGCACTTCAACGATGCCAGCTTTGACGTTTCGGCCGCGTGTACGGGCCTCGACCAGAGGGTTGTCGCGGTCCTCGAATTCGTGGAAGACCTGGACTCGGGGAATCCAGTGGATTCCG
>JALGYA010000267.1 GCA_029824475.1 Fimbriimonadia bacterium
CGTGGAGCCTGCGGACAGCACTTTCAGGGCCCTGGCCCATCGATAAAAAGAAGACCACGAGCGTGAGAACTGCAAGAACGGCAGAGACGACTGCACCGGAGCGCGATATCCTGCTTCCCGGCATGATTGGATTCTACCAGCCGGTTCACCTTGAACTTTGATTCGCGATTTTCGTCTTTTGTAACGTAAACTGTTGGAGACGACAGAGGATCAGAAGCATGGGCAGTGATTTTTCAAGACGTGACCTGTTTAAGAAGGGCGGCGTACTGGCCGTCGGCATGATGACCCCACCGTGGCTCGCCTCAGTGGCGAAGGCGGACCTGCTCAAGGCTGCCTCGGGCAAAAGTGCGGATTCAGACACGGTCCTGATTGTGTGCCAGTTTTCAGGCGGAAACGACGGGCTGAATACGTTTGTGCCGCATAAGGATCCGGAGTACTACAAGAATCGCAAGACGGTCGGGATTCCTGCCAGCGAAGTTCTCGACATGAATGACGGCCTCGGCATGCACCCTAATATGACCGGGCTGCACGAGCTCTACAAGGGCGGAAAGGTCGCTGTCATTCAGAACGTTGGCTACCCAAATCCGAACCGATCTCACTTCAAGTCGATGGACATTTGGCAGTCGGCAAGTCCGGATGAAGCCTATAACAATGGCTGGATCGGACGCCACTTCGAGCGGGAAATGGCGGCTGGTGACTTCACAGCGATTTCCGGCATCGGCCTCTCGACCGAGAAGCCGAGAGCCCTGATGTCAGACGATGCAAGCATCCCCTGCTTTGCAAGCCTCGCTGACATTCAGCAGATGGTCGGCGACGCCGACAGCGAAAAGCTGCTCCGGCAGATTCAGGGCCGAGAGGCGAAGTCTGGAACAGCCACGCGCACGATCCAGCAGGCCAGCAACACGGCCCTCGATGCGATGTCTGCCCTCAAGACCAAGCTTTCCACTTACAAAGCGGTTGGCAAGTATCCGGAGCGAGACAGATTCGGCACAGGATTCAAGCAGATCGCCCAGCTCGTTGCAACATCGCCTCAAACACGAGTCATCTACTTCAGCACCGGCGGATTCGATACGCATGCGCGACAGGCTACGAACCACGGGAACCTCATGAAGGGCTTCTCTGATTCGGTGAAGGTGTTCATGGATGAGATGGAGGCGATCGGCAAGGCCGATAAGGTCGTGATCCTGGTCTTCAGCGAATTCGGACGCCGAGTCGCCGAGAACGGCAGCGCCGGCACCGACCACGGCAAGGCTGGCCCGATGATTTTGATCGGCAACAAGGTGAAGGGCGGAGTCTACGGCCCGAACCCGGATCTGCAGGATCTGCATCAGGGTGACTTGAGATGGAAGACCGACTTCCGTCAGGTCTACGCGACCGCGCTCGATGACTGGCTGGGAAGCGACTCCGAAGTCGTCCTAGGCGGCGAGTTCGAGAAGATGGGCCTGATCAAGTAGTCGGCACAAGCTCAAGATTGAAGACGTCCTCAAACGCCCGCTCCACAGCGGGTTGGACGTCTTCTTTTGTTATCTGGCGGCCTGCTTCTTTGCTTAGACTCGTCACGCCGTGGCCATGAATCCCACAAGGGACGATCAGCTCGAATGGACTGAGATCATTGTCGCAGTTGACTGCGATGCCGTGGAGGTTTACCCACTTCCTCATCTTCACTCCGATCGCTGCGGTCTTGCGGCCATCGATCCAGACGCCCGTGTTGGGGGCAAATCGTCCGGCCTCGAGCCCGAATTCTGCGCACGTGCGGATGATTGTCTCTTCAAGATTCCTCATCCATTTGTGCAGGTCTTTCCCGTGGGCAGCCACGTTGAAAATGGGATAGATCACCAGCTGTTTCGGCCCGTGGAAGGTGACGTCGCCTCCTCGGTCTGTCTTGATGACTTCAATGCCCTTCGAGCGATATTCTTCAGGAGTCAAGAGGAGATTCTCCTCATGGAAGGAGGCTCCTAATGTCAGCACAGGGTCGTGCTCGACGAAGATGAGCGTGTCCTCGGCTTCACCGGCGATGATCTTCTCGCACAGGCCCTTTTGAATCTCCCAGGTCTCAAGATAGCCCTGCCGGCCGAGGTTGAGAATTCGCGCCGTCATGATGTCGTGGTTGGGGCCAGCAGGAACAGCACCGTGAGGTCATGGACTTTGTCCTTGATCTCTGCCATCTTTTCATCCTCTAAGTGGAGGGCGACGGTCTCTGTCACAGCGATGCCGCCGACAGGGGCTGTCTCTTCAACATGTGCGGCGATGTCGATGAGTGAGTTGTAGGGTGCAGCCTGGAGGTCAGTCGCGGTCTCGCCGCAATGAACACCGATTCGCAGCCGCAGCGCGCTGCTGAGCCTGTTTGTGTGCGCATTGAAGTGTGCCATTTCAGTCTGAATCACCTTCCCGGCGCTGACCGCGTCTGAAGGTGACGAGAATCCCACTACAGCTCCATCGCCTGCAGTCGAGAGAACTTCACCGCCCCATTTTGAGGAGATGCGCCTCACGAGGTGCTGATACTCGCGGAACGTGTACTCGATGTCAAGCGGGTTGGCGCCGGCCTTCAGGATAGTAGACCTCGCGGCATCCACGACCAGGACACACGCCGACTTGCTCTTTGGGCTGAGGCGTCTCTGGAGCGTGACGATCTCCGCCAGCAGGGCGGCAGGATCATCTGCTCGCAGACGCTTCTGCTGCATCCCTTTCGATTCGACCATGCCGCCCCAACCACTGACAGCCGCAATAAACAGCATGAGATAGAGCTGCTGTATCTGGTCTCGGTTGGCAATCAGGTCCTGAACATAGATCAGGCCGAAGTCACCGACCGGCAGCAGGTAGGTCAGCAGCGCAGCACCATAGGCTGAGAGCACAGCCGTGAGGGCCCGCATGATCGAGCCGGTGTAGTAGCCAAGAATGAAGACCGCTGATACGCCCATGAGGCCAAAGATGATCTCCAGGCCTCGCGCCACCGGCTGAGAGGCGCCAAAAAGGGCGATCAGGCCTGAGATGACGAGCACTTTTGCAAGTCCGAACGCCAAGCCGACAACGGCTCCATAGAGAGGAAAGACTGGGGAGGTTCTGGCACGTTCTCGGAGCGACTTCCGGCGCTTCAGGCCGTCCTCCTCTTGCGTCACTTCTGAGAGTCTTGCCTGAGCCGTGAAGAGCCGCTCCAGCAGCTGCTGGCGGGTCAATGTGTCATGGAGCTGTTCACCTTTTCTGACGCGCGCCTGTTCGCCGACCATGGCTGAAATGATCCCAAGCCCGGTGTAAAGCGCTCCCACGATGAGGATGACGAGCCCGAGGGCGAGGCCGGCAGCTCCGGCCGTCATCTGCGGCATCACCTGCTCCAGCTTAAAGGCTGTGACACCGACAAATGGGATGCTGACCAGGACGAACCAGAGCCCGCCTTTGAGCGGCCACTTGATCGTGCCGTGCCGGTAGTAGCAGGCTTGGTGAAGAATGAGAACGAGGACCGAGGCGATGCCAGCGACAGCTCCCAGGCCTGCCAAAGCAAAAACTGGGTTTCCCTCCTCAGAGGCTGGAGCGACTCCTGCCTCAACTACGACCGCCAACAG
>JALGYA010000268.1 GCA_029824475.1 Fimbriimonadia bacterium
GGTATCCGTCGCAGCAATTGTCTGCGACGCCTCAGATTCTGAGGAGGATGTCGGAACAAGATCAGGCATTGCTGAATCGAGCGCGAGCAGGCTCTGAACTTCCGCTACCAACTGATCTGGGTTCACTGTGGCCATGATTATGCCGGAATGGGCGGTCAGGCGCTGGGAAGTGTTTTCCTCAGACCCGCCGTCACCTCAGCAGCGAAACCTGGCCCGCCATAGACGAAGCCGGAATAGAGCTGCACAAGAGATGCACCAAGGTCGAGTTTATGCTGTGCATCCGCTGCCGACATGATGCCGCCGACGCCGATCAAGGTCAGATTCCCGTCAGCCTTGTTGGCCAAGTACTCAAGCGTCTGATCCGAGAGCGACTTAACAGGCGCGCCCGAGAGCCCGCCAGTCTGATTCGGATCTGAGGGCAGCATGTCGCGCTGAATCGTCGTGTTGGTCGCCACAATGCCGGTCAGGCCGAAGTCTATCGATGTCTCGACAACATCATCGAGCTGCCCTTCTGTCATGTCAGGGGAGATCTTCACGAAGAGCGGCTTTTGGGAGTCGATCTCCTTCAGTCGCCAGAGGATTCTCGTCAAGGCATCCTTGTCCTGGAGCTCTCGCAGCCCAGGTGTGTTGGGAGATGAGACATTGACCACGAAGTAGTCGCCCCAGTCCTTCAGCAGCTTGTAGGAATAGGCATAGTCTTCTGGAGCATCCTCCAGCTCCGTCACCTTCGACTTGCCGATATTGATGCCGAGTGGGATGCCTGGCGCTGCTTTTTCAAGCCGCTTGGCCAATGCATCAGCTCCGGCGTTGTTGAAGCCCATCCGATTGATGAGCGCCTTCTCTTCAGGGAGCCTAAAGAGCCTCGGCTTGGAATTGCCAGGCTGAGCATGCTGGGTCACGGTGCCGACTTCAATGAAGCCAAATCCAAGGTCCTTCCAGTGATTCAGCGCGACCCCGTCCTTGTCAAATCCGGCGGCGAGGCCGACGGGGCTGGGGAACGTCACGCCGAAGACCTCCACCTCATTTCCGGGCGGCAGGGGGGTTTTGGGAGCCAGCCCAGAAGTCAATAGAGACATCGCCATATGGTGCGCGCGTTCTGGCTCCATTCGGAACAGAAGCGGCCTCACCAAGCTCTCATAAAGCGACATCGGAGTGGATTATGTCGCAGGCCAGCCGTTCAGGGCCGGAAGCCCATGTTTTCCCCCGTCAAGAGCCCCATGAGCAGAGCAGGCCTAGACAGGCCAGTTTTGGCTCAAAAGAGGGGGCCATTTCAGGTAAAATTGACGCCCTGCGAAGGCCTGGATTTGAACTCAGGAGCCCTTCGAATCCAGCAACCATGTCCGACCAGGAAAAAGAACTCGAGCAGCACGAGGAAGTTGCCGAAAAAGATCGCGCGACGGCGAAGATCGAGGCCTCCTACGACGCGAGCTCCATTCAGGTGCTTGAAGGCCTCGAAGCGGTCCGCAAACGCCCCGGCATGTACGTGGGCGACAACGGCAAAAAGGGCCTCCACCAGATGTTCCGTGAGGTGCTGGACAACGGCATCGATGAAGCGATGGCCGGCCACTGCGATGTCATCTTGGTGACTCTTCACCGAGACCAGTCGATGAGCCTTCATGACAACGGCCGGGGCATCCCCGTCGACATGCACAAAAAAGAGGGCATGTCGGCTCTAACGGTCATCATGACCAAGCTTCATGCTGGCGGCAAATTTGGCGGAGCAGGCTACAAAGTTTCAGGCGGTCTCCACGGCGTCGGCGTCAGCTGCACCAACGCGCTTTCAGAATGGATGGAGACGACCGTCGAGCGGGCCGGAAAGGTTCATCGGCAGCGCTTTGAGAAGGGCATTCCCGTCGGAGACGTTGAAGTCGTCGGAACGACTAAGACAACCGGCACGCTTCAGAACTGGAAGCCGGATGGCAGCGTTCTCACCGAGACAACCCACGAAGCTGCGATCTTGAAGCGCCGCCTCAAGGAGCTCGCCTACCTCAACCCAGGGCTCAAGATCGACTTCACAAGTGAAGTGGAGCCAGAGGATTCTGAGGTCTTCTTCTTCGAGAATGGCATCGTCCAGCTTGTCGAAGACCTGAACGAAGTCAACGACGTCATTCACAAGCCAATCTACTTCCAGCGAGTCCGAAAGGACATGGAGCTTGAAGTGGCTATTCAGTACTCAACTGGGTACCACACGAACATCCTTCCGTATTCGAACAACATTCATCAACCAGATGGTGGAACGCACGTCAGCGGATTCTGTCAGGCGATGACCAGGGTGATCAACTCCTACGGCAGAAAGATGAACCTGCTCAAAGAGAAAGACAAGAACCTCACATCTGACGACGTTCTGGAAGGCCTCACGGCTGTCATCTCTCTGAAGCTCTCGGACCCGAGCTACAACTCGCAGGACAAGGTCAAACTCGTGACTCCTGAGGTTCAGGGCGCGTCCAACTCCCTTGTCGGAGATGGGCTGACCACGTTTCTCGAAGAGAATCCAAAGATTGCGCGACGCATCGTCGACAAAGGCATGATTGCCCAACGAGCGCGAGAAGAGGCCCGCAAGGCCGCAGAGGCAGTTAAACGATCGAGTGCAATGGACTCGTTCGGCCTGCCTGGCAAACTGAGCGACTGCGTCAGCAAGAACAGGGACGAATGCGAAATCTTCCTGGTTGAGGGCGACTCCGCTGGCGGATCAGCCAAGGGTGCTCGCGACAGAATGACTCAGGCGATTCTCCCGCTGAGAGGCAAGATTCTGAACGTTGAGCGTGCACGACTTGACAAGGCGCTCGACAACGAGGAAATCAAGAGTCTCATCGCGGCCCTCGGTGTCGGCATCGCCATTGAGCATGGCCGTCCGGGCGGCGACGAGGGAGAAGATCCTGAGGATGAAAAAGACGGCAACGGCACGTTCGATATCACCAAGCTCCGCTACGACAAGATCATCATCATGACCGATGCCGACGTCGACGGCGAGCACATCCGCACGCTCCTCCTGACGTTCTTCTATCGGTACCTCAAGCCGCTTGTGACCCAAGGCCACGTCTACCTCGCTCAGCCTCCGCTCTTCGTCATCAAAGTTGGCAACAACGAACGACACTATGCCTCCAGCGAGGAGCAGCGCGACGAGATCATCCGCAATGTCAGCCGCAAGAAGTACAACGTGACTCGCTTCAAAGGTCTTGGTGAAATGAACGCTGAAGAGCTGGAAGAGACCACGATGGATCCAGATGGCCGACGCCTCGTACAGGTCGTTTACGACCGAGACTTCGAGTACGAAGTAGACGCTCTCTTCACCCGCCTGATGGGCGACAAGGTGGAGCCGAGGCGCGAGTTCATTCAGAGCCACGCCAAAGACGTCTCCGAGATCGACTGGCACTACTAGGCTCTCTCTTGTGGGCCCGCTAATTTCCGGGCCCTCAGGTTGTCTGCTCTTGATTTTCTGAAAACGCAGGGCTTCCTTGCGTTTGCCCTCTCTTTTCTTCTCGTCGGTTCCCGCAGGGATCGTCTGGCAAAATCACGGCTGCACAGCAATACAGGCTCAACAC
>JALGYA010000269.1 GCA_029824475.1 Fimbriimonadia bacterium
CTGCAGTGAAGCACTGAGCAGGCTGAGTTCTCGACGCCTTTGCCCTCCACCATCGCAGCCATCGTGAGGTACGGGACGCCGCCGAACACATTCACTTCGTTCACGTGCGCGTGCCCTTGGAACACGGCCGCCACCTTGCCGGAATCCATGATGATCTTTCGGACTGCCTTGCCGGATGAGACCGAGTGAAGACTGCTCGGCGGCTGGTCAATCCGCTGATGGACGAAGACGAGAGACGGCAGGTCTGTATCTGCCAAATCCTGCTCCAGCCAATCCCGCTGAGCGAGAGGGATTTCGGTGTCTGTCCAGACGTAGTTGCCGCTGTCGTAGGGCGTCTCGTCACGCCGATAGCAGGCGTCCAGGAACACAAGATGCCAGCCGTTGATGTCCATCGATGAGTGAGCCTGTGCTTGACCAACTTCGCTCAAAAAGTCAGCCTTCGACATGGCAGCGAGGCAGTGATTCCCTAAAACGTATTGGGTCGGCACGCCCGCCATTTTGAACTCAGAATTGATGGTTTTCAAGAACCCGAGTTCGATCTCCCGGGATGTGTTCGCGGGCGAGTCGATCAGGTCACCGCACTCCACAGCCAGGTCAATGCCCTCTCGACGGAAGATCGCAGTGGCATCGCGCATTTTGCTGATCGACTCGCGATAGTGGCGGGACCCGCGCGTGTCGGCATCCGCGTAGTGGATGTCCGTGATCAGGCCGATTTTCAGCTCACCCGGCTTTTCCACGTGACCAGCCGGGGCCCTGCCTGCAAACAGGGTGACCGCGGCAGCAGTGCCGCCGACTAGGAAATCTCTGCGTGACAGACTCATGATCGACTCAGCAGATGTGAGATTCAGGCATCGCCATCACGTAGCCCAAAAGGTCTGACAAGAACGTGCGGGCAGTTTTGCTGTCCGCCAACGCCTTGTTTCCGCCCAAGGAGTCCGCCTTGGCAATGAGGTTTGTTCTCTGTTTTGAAGCGAAGCTGATGTCGAACGTATCGAACAGCTTGGTCATCATAAGAGCCGTATCTCCCCGGCCTGGCTTCACCATTAGTCGAGCGGCCGTGCGGCCGGCCATCTCTTCTGTGTACTTGTTCTTGCGCAGCACTCGCTTTGCGAGCATGTTTCGCTGTAGAACCGTATCAGTTGTGATCCAGCTCTCACCCCAATGCCATCCTTCGACATCTGGCGGGAAGAGGAGCTGCATACCCATTCGGTTCATCTGGTAGTACTGAGCAAATCCAAAACTACGGGTCGGCCCTGGAAGCGGAACGAACGGATCATCGTTGCTCACCAGCGCCTCTTCGTAGTACGAGGCGGCCTGCAGAGGCCGGAGGAAACCGATAACAAAATCAGCCGGGCACTTGATCCGAGACCATTCGGCCCTGTCGCTGAAGAACTCGTCCATCTCGGACATCTCCTTGAGAACGGCCCTGATCTGTGTTCGGTTATCGAGGAAGACCTTGGCGAGGCGCTCGATCACCTGCGGCTCTGGGTCGGGGTACGCGTAATACTCCCAAAGCTTGGTGCAGATGTACTTGGCTGTCTCGGGCCGGACGGCCAGGACATTGAGGACGTCGTCGCCTGTGTCGACCTTCTCTCCGAGAACGGTCTTCTCGCCCACCTCATGGTAATTGGGCCGATCAAAGAACTCGTACCTACTGCCTTCGAAGAGGAGCAGTGACTTGATCTTCTTGATGTGCTCATCCCCCGTGAGCCCGGCGGACTTGTCCTTAAAGCTCCAGCCTGTGAAGGCCTTGGCCGCCTCCTGGATGTCATCTTCCGTGTAGCCGTTATCGACTCCCATCGTGAAGAGCTCCATGACCTCTCGACCGAAGTTCTCGTTGGGGCGGCCTTTGACGTTCCGATGGCTGTCCAGATAGAGGATCATCGCCGGATCTTTGCTCACCGCAAAGAGAAGATCGGTGAATGAGCCCAGCGAGAGTCTGCGCACCGTCTGCAGGTACGTGAACATCAGCGGGCCGTTGTAGACTTTGTCGGCTCCCACTGCAAAGTGATCGTGCCAGAAGAGGCTCAGCTTTTCCCGAGCGGGATTCTTGCTGAGAACCATCTGCGAAATCCACCATGCCGCAACGGGGTTCGGACCGAGATCAAACCGTGCTGTAGTGGATGCAAAACGCCAGGGGCTGATGACGACATCCTTCTCAGCATCAGGCAGATCGAAGATTTCATCAAAGGCGGCAGCGACTCCGCCGCGCACCCTTTTCTGCGCCTCCTCAGTTGTGATCCCGTAAGCGAAGCGCCGGTGAAGGTGCCTGATCTTGTCTCTTGTCGTCATGCTCAGCCTGACCTCTATTCTAATTATAGAACAGATGCCGCGGCTCAGTTGAAAACCCAGCAGCGGACTGAAACAGGAGAAGTTTGCAGCCTTCCCTTACAATTAGGAGTCCTAAGGGTATGGCAAGCCAGATTGGTCCAAAGATTGCGGCGGCGTATGAGCTGCAGGCATCCTGGATGGAGCCGCGCCTCGAAAAGCTCGGGATTGGCTGGACGGCCTTCCAGATGCTGGCGACAATCCACGCCGCTGGAGAGGACGCCACGCAGATCGAAGTCGCCCGTCGGCTGGGCGTGAGTGCGCCGACGCTCAGCGAATCTGTCAAGCTGCAGGTCAAAAAAGGGCTGGTCAAACAGGAGCCTTCGAAGAAGGACAGAAGAGCAAAGATCCTGGTGCTCACTTCGAAGGCTGAGACGGCTTTGGGCAAAATCCGCACACTTGTTCAGGAATGTGAACAACTGATGGCAGGAAGCCTGACGGACCGGCAGGCCAAGGATGCCGAAGTGCATCTTGACAAGATCATTGCAGCTTTAGAGGCTGAACTTTCACAGTAGCCGCATAGGATGTGAATCTTTTGTGGAAAACTCTGCGTCCTGCTTGATAGGCCGATGTTGAGGATCGTGGGAGTTCAGCGCAGCCCCGTTCTTGCGGAAGAATTCGTTCTTCTCCAGAACCAGGGCGCCATGAAGATAAATCTTCGTGGCTGCGCGATCGTCGCAGACATCGAACTCATGCGCGGCAGCGGCCCCCAGTCGATGCACCTCCTGTGCGACGACATCGACATTCCACCAGGCCAATTCGTGATCCTCCGCACCGGATGCGGCACCCCTCACTGGTCAGTCACGAAGGACGGCCAGCATGTGTTCTACACGTACATGCAGCGTAAGGAGTCTGTGTGGGATCCCTGCGAAGGCCCGATCCACCTGCTCAAGCCTCAGCACACCTACTGCGAGCGGGCAGCCAAGGAAGCTTGTTCGGGAACCTAAGCACTATTGACGTGGTTCATCGCTGAATCTCGGCCCGATGTCACAAACAGCTCGGCGCCTTCTTGCGCACGCTTGATCGCCTTGTCGATGTCCGTTCGCTCGTCTGGTTTGAACCGGCCCAGCACGTGGTCGATCGTCTGGCCGCCCTTGCCGATGCCCAATTTGATGCGAGCATAGTCTTCTGTCGCGAGCATCTGGATGAGCGACTTGTGCCCTTTGTGGCCGCCGGAGCTGCCGCCGGG
>JALGYA010000270.1 GCA_029824475.1 Fimbriimonadia bacterium
AGCAAGGATAAAAACGATGTGCCCGGGCGGCTCTTCAATAGTCTTCAGCAGAGCATCGAACGCCTTCGGCGAGAGGTCATGGACCTCGTCAATAATGAAGACCTTGTAGGGGAAAATCGCAGGCCGGTATTCGGCAGCCTCGACGATCGTCTCCCTGACATCGTCAACACCCGATTCGCTGGCAGCATCGATCTCGACCACGTCCATCGCGCTTCCATCAGCAATGGATGTGCAGGCATCGCACTCGCCGCAGGGCTCACCCTCTTCACATCGAGGGCAGTTCAGCGCCTTGGCCAGCAGCCGGGCTGTAGAGGTCTTCCCCGTGCCACGCGGGCCAGTGAAGAGATAGGCGTGAGAAAACTTGTCAGTGGCAACAGCACTCCGCAAAGTCTTGACGACATGATCCTGACCAACCAAGTCGCTGAACGACTGGCTGCGGTATTTGCGGTAGAGAGCGAGATGAGCCACGAATGCAGGTCAGATTATAGAATGAGGCGCCGGGATTATGCGTCGCACGAACAACCAGCTTACCGCTGCTGCGATCAAGCCCTGACGGAGTTCGGCCGACAGCCCGCCGCGCAGTCCCGGCGAACCACCCTCCGTAGAGGGCGCTTCGCCTTCGGCGCCTCATTCCTAGGTTACTGCCCCTCGCGGAGCGATGGGACCTGAATCACGTTGTTTTTGAGCTCGATCGCGGTTCGCTCAACGTAGTTCACAGTCTTGATGACCGGAGTATTCAAGCCAATTTCGTACTCACCACGTCTCAGAATCGCCTCTCGCGGGATATCAAATCTCGCGTAGATGACACGCTGCCCAGGCACAACTTCCTCGTTCAGATAGTTCTGGTCAGTCATTCCCTGACCGTTGTAGCCAAACTTATCCTTGATGTGCGGCGGAGCGTTCCGCGGATTGTAGAAGAACTCGATCACGTAGTTGTCCTTCGTGAACGGGTACATCGTGGGATCGCGGCTCATGTCAACGCGCTTCGTGAAGCGGCGATTCTTGACGAACAGCTGCTCCTGCATAAACGTGACGTCCTTCGGAGGATCGAGTTCGATCGCATCCGAGGCCTCCCAGTCCATGCCGCCAGGCGCATCATTCTCGTAATCGGCGTCCTTCAGGATCAGCCTCACACGAGTGCCGACAGGTCGAACCCGCCAGGTGCCTTCGATCTGAAGAACCTTCGGCTCCGGAACTGTGACCTTAGCTGAGAACCCAACGTCAAACGCAGGCTCTGTGTCGTACTGATAATCCCATGGCTGGCCAGAAGCCCTCATGAAATCACCGCGCTGGGCCATACGGACAAGGATGTTGTCGTGGTTCAGTTCCAGCGTGTCTCGGTTCTGCAGGTTGTGATAATCCTGGTCCTCAGCATACAGCTCTTCGGCCTTCGTCAAAAGGTCGAAAAGATAGAGCCGAGCCTTCTCAGGCTCGTTGTTCTTCAGGTATGCCTGAGCGAGCAGGTTGCGGCGTGCAGGCTGAATATCCTTCTTCTTAACCGCCTCCTCGAACCACTCCACAGCTCGGTCGTGCCGATCCTGAATCTTGTGGTACCAAATCCAACCAGTCTCGAAAAAGAGCTCGTAAGTCTCTGAGTTGTAGGTCGAGCCTTCCGCACCAAGAGCCAGTGACGATGGGAGGTACCGCCTGTCAGAGCGAGACTCCTCGTCCGTGAAGTTGTAGCCGATGTGCCACATGCCGGTCGAATAGACATCGATCTGCTTGTGGTCAAGAATCGTCACGAGCCGAATGATCGGCAGGATCGCATCGTAGTTGCCTTCGTCAAAGAAAGCATCTGCTTTGACCCAAAGGATTCCTGCAATCATCTCGCGGAACCCGGTCAATGCGGCGAGCATCTGGGCAGGATCGATCCTCGAGATCTCGTCCATGTCCATGTCCGTCGCATAATCCCTCTTCCACGTAGGAAGAATGAGCGAATGCTGGAAGAACCCCTGCACGACCAGCAGGCCGGCAATGACTCCCAAACTCAGACCACGTTTCTTGAACATCGGCTTATACCTCTCGTCGATCGAAGATCAAGATCCCCATGATCAGCAGAATCGTAATGTAGATCACAGCGTAGACGCCCAGGTTCAGGAAGTGAAGGTTTTCACCCCGAATCTCAGACTGGCTGTTGATGATCGGATTCTGGATGTTGAACATCTGGAAGTTCGGCACCAGGGAGTGGATGACGGTCGCCAGAGCCTTGAAGATCGGATGCAGGGACTCGTTGCCCTTGATCGTCTCAAGCACGCTGCTGAACATCGAACCCACCATATATGTGCCGCCAGAAAGGAAGAAGTTCACAATCGGAGACACAAAGGTACTGAAGAATATCGCCACCGCAGCCAACAACGACATCTGGAAGAAGAACATCATCGGTGCCTTTGCCAGAGCCATCATGGTTGAGGGCGTTGCGTTGTCGCGCTGCATCAGCCAGAAGACGATCAGCAGTGTGACCGTCATCAAGCCCATCATCATTGCGAGCGCAGCGAGCGCACCCATGTACTTGCCGACAAGGAACTGCCAGCGCTGTACAGGCTTCGAGAGAATCGTGTAGATCGTTCTTCGCTCAATCTCGTTCGGGATCATGTAGACCGTGAGAACGATAGCAATCGTTGCACTCGTGATCTGAATGATGCCAAGGGTCAAGCTCTTCAAGACCGTCAGTTCCTGGCGTGCGGTCAGCACGCTCAAGCCCGGAGCGATTGCAAGGATCAAAACGCCGATCAGCAGGATGACAAGCAGGACACGGCGTCGAATCGCCTCGCCTACTGTCGTCGCAGCGATGTTGTAGATGGCCCTCATGAGGTCACCTCCTCATCTGCGGCGTCATCCGCTGCCTTCGATGCTGGCCCAGCCATGCGCGAGACCTTGCGGCCCTTCGCCTGGTCGTCCTGAGCGACCGATTCGATGAACAGGTCTTCAAGTCGTGTTCGGCGTGGAATCACGCTGTTGACAACACCACTGCCGTCCAAAACAGCAGAGATGACCTCATTTGGCGAATGCGTATCGGGCATGTCGATAATAAGTCGTCCGCTCTTGAATGAAACGATGAAGTCGTCATTCGCCTTCATCGCGTCAGCAACAGCATCCGGAACATCGGACGCCTCGATTTCGATGCGGCCGCCAGAAAGAAGCTGGTCGAGCTTGCCCTGTTGGACAACCTCGCCCTTGTTGATGATCGCAACTCGGTCGCAGATTCGCTCAACGTCGCTCAGCTCGTGGCTCGAGATGAAGACAGTCTTGCCTTCGTCGCGGAACTGAAGAATCAGGTCGCGAATCTCGATGTGAGCGATCGGGTCAAGACCGCCTGTCGGCTCGTCCAGGAAGAGGAGCTTCGGATCGTTGAGCAGGCTCTGCGCCAGTCCAACTCTCTGCTGCATACCCTTCGAGTACTGCGAGATCGCACGATTCATGTCGTTCTGCAAGTTCACACGCTCAAGAAGATCTTTGCAATGCTGCTCATCGTTGATGCCAAAGAGCGAAGCATAGAAGCGCA
>JALGYA010000271.1 GCA_029824475.1 Fimbriimonadia bacterium
GGACGTCTTCACCGAAGATCCAGTAGCCAGATGCGGCCAGCAGCAGGGCGACGAGATACACAGGCACCCACAACCACCACCTAAATTTCCGCCGCTTCTTCTTCTCCGCCATGGCTCTATTGTCACGCAGGCACAGGCTTTACTCAGAATCTAGCGTGAAGGCCATCGGCAGCAGTTCTCTAGCCGATGTCACAAGAACTCCCCCACCCCGGCAGCCACAAACAACGACCGCATCAAGCCCAAATTCAGCGATCACCTGGCGGCATGCGCCGCAGGGGGTGATGGGCTCATCAGTGCCCGCAAAGATTGCAATCGCCACCACCTTCCGAGCGCCGGAAGTGGCCATCGCAGCGACGGCGTTCCGCTCAGCGCAGATCGTCAGGCCATATGAGCCGTTTTCGACGTTGACCCCCTTCCAGACCACGCCGTGCTCATCCAGCAGCGCTGCGCCGACGGGAAACTTGCTATACGGAGCGTAGGCTTGGCTGGCCGCATTTTTGGCAGCCTCCAGAAGTTCTGATTGTTCAGCAGTCAGCTCCGACATAGGCGCAGTTTATCCTGAACTCCCATTAGGGCATACTCACGGCATTATGAGTGCAGTTTTCCTCGCCGCAGTGGCGATCGGTTTACAGCAAAACCAGACGCCGCCCATCAAGCTGCGGCCGCCAGAGACAAAGTCGGAGGAGAAAGCCCGACTCCACAGCATCGACGTCGAGCCGATGCCGATGGCGAGACGACTAAGAGGCTATCGCCAGCGACTGGAAATGATGGAGGCTTCGCCCTTCCAGAACATCAAGTGGCGCAGCGTCGGCTCCGAATACCATTCGGGCCGAGTCGTTGACATCCATGCCCCGGCTGACGACCCGAATGAGATTCTCGTAGCCTTCGCTACCGGAGGCCTATGGCGAACTCACACAGAGGGCCAGACCTGGGAGCCGCTGTTCGACCACGAAAGCTCATTCAGCATCGGCGATATCGCTGTTTCTGATGACGGCGAGACGATCTGGGTCGGCACGGGCGAGAACAACAGCCAGCGCACCAGCTACACCGGCACAGGGATGTTCAAATCCACGGACGCTGGCAAAACTTGGGTGAACAAAGGGCTTCACGACTCGCACCACATCGGGCGAGTTCTGATCCACCCTGATGACGAAGACACAGTTTTTGTCGCCTCGATCGGCCCGCTCTACAGCCAAGGCGGCCAGCGTGGGCTCTATAAGACGACCGACGGCGGCGACTCCTGGGAGACGCTGCTTGAGATCGACAAGTACACGGGCATCATCGACGTCAACATCGATCCTGAGGACCCGGACACGATGTACGCGGTCGCCTGGGACAGAGACCGAAGAGCCTGGAACTTCCGCGAGGGCGGAGCAGGCAGTGCGGTCTATAAATCGACTGACGGCGGCGACAATTGGAAGAAGCTGAGCGGCATCCCCAGCGGGGACGCTCTTGGGCGCGGCGACATCGCCATCTCCCCAGTCGATTCCGACCGGCTCTACTTCTTCATCGACGGCCAAGATATGCAGCCGCTGCAGGATGAGGTCGACGAGAATGTGGCCTCTGGGACGCTGACAGACCGGCGATTCCGCTACATGACGGATGAGGCCTTGAAGGGTCTGGAAGACACCGTGCTCCGCAGATTCCTGCGAAACAAGCTTCCGGAAGAGACAGACCTCGCTGATACCGTTGAGAAAGCCGGTAAGGGCGAGATCGGCATGGCCGAACTCACCGACCTGATGCTTCAGCGGAACAAGAATGTGTTCAACGGGCGAACCCGGCAGGGTGAGCTCTGGCGCAGCGACGATGCAGGCAAGACATGGGTCAACGCCAGCGGACCGATGGGCAGCCACGGCGGCTACTACTGGACGCAGGTGATCGCTCACCCGACAGAGAAGGACACGCTATTCACGATCGGGCTGCTCCTGCTCCGCTCCACAGATGGCGGCGAGAGCTGGGAATCGGTCGGTCGGCGAAACCACGTTGATCACCACGAAGTCTGGATCGATCCAACAAACCCTGATCGCATGATCAACGGCAACGACGGCGGCCCCTATTTGACGCTTGATGGAGCCAAGACCTGGCGGCACCTAAACAACCTCGCGGTTGGCCAGTGGACGACGCTCGGAATCGACACGGCGGAGCCGTACAACATCTACGGCGGCCTGCAGGACAATGGGACGGTGAAGGGCCCCAGCACACATGTGAGCGGTTCGAGCCGGATCACGAACTGGGTCGGCATAGGCGGAGGAGACGGCAGCGCGATTGCCATTGACCCGCGCGATGGTGGACGGTATATCTACACTGCCTCGCAGTTTGGAAATCACACGGGCCAGGACCAGGAGACTGGTGCCCGTTGGAGGATTCGACCACGGGCTTCTAAGCCGGGTGAAGTGCTCAGATTCAACTGGATTTCACCGATTCTGATCTCACCCCATCACCCTGATATCATCTATCTTGGCTCACAAAAGGTGCACAGATCATTCAACCAAGGCAAGGCCTTTGAGGATCTGGGCGGTGACATCACGAAGAACCTTCCGAACGGCGATGTGCCCTTCTCGACGCTGACGGTGCTCGCCGAGAGCTATCACAAATTCGGGCAAATCTGGGCCGGCGCTGACGACGGAACGATCAAGTATACGCCTGATTCAGGCCTGAATTGGATCGACGTTTCGACGCCTCAGCCTGACCGCTGGGTGACGAGAATCGTGGCCAGCAAGCATAAGGCTGGACGCGTTTACGCGTGCCAAAACGGCTACCGCCAGGACGAGTGGAATCCCTACGTCTGGACCAGCGATGACAATGGGGAGACCTGGGAATCGATCTCCGCAAACCTTCCCTATGAGCCGGTCAACACTGTTCGTGAAGACCCTGAGAATGAGAACATTCTCTACGTCGGCACGGACATCGGCGTCTACGTCTCCCGCGACCGCGGCGAGTCTTGGATGACCTACGGAACTGGCATTCCCAGCGCTCCGATTCACGACCTGCTGATTCATGAACGTGAGCACGAGATGATCGTCGCGACGCACTCGCGATCCGCTTGGGTGATCGACGTCTCGCCGCTGCAGGACCTGACAGACGAGATGGCCGCGAAGCCGCTCCACCTGTTCCCTGTCAGCGGCATGAACCGCATGAACTGGGAGCACTCCCGTCGGTCCAGCTGGGACAAGCGCCCAGCACAGGATCGATCTCTCACCGGCCAGTTCTGGGCTGGCAAGGCTGGGGCGGGGACTGTCTCAGTTGTTGATGAGGACGGCAAGACGGTTGTGAGCATGCAAGTCGAAGCGAACTACGGCTACAACCCGTTTTCGCTCAGCCTCATGCTCGACGCAGGTTCGGTGCCTGGGCTCAAGAAGCCTGTGGTGACGAAGACTGCTGAAGAGGCCTTGAAGGACCCGAATGAGGCTCTGCGGCCGAAGTACGTTGCCGAAGGCGAGTACAAGATCGTGGTTGA
>JALGYA010000272.1 GCA_029824475.1 Fimbriimonadia bacterium
AATGGAGGGATGCGCGTGGGAGGATGCTCGCTGAAGTAAGACAGCAGGCTTTGTTAGGCAGATTGAGTGGCAATCCCGCATTCTTCTTGGCAAATCTGGTGCCAGGGCGGAAAGACGCGCAGTGTGTCGGGCTGGATCACAACAGCTGACTAAGAGAGTCTTGGCCATTTACAGCCAGCTGAACCTGCCTTAGTCAACCCGCTCCAGGTCCTTGACGAAGATCACTTCGCCTGGGTGCTCAATAAAGCCCAGCTTCCGATTGATCTTCAGCATCGGGGCGTTGCGGCTGTCGTTCTCTGTCTTTAGCTGTCTGCCCCCGAGCTCAATGCAGTACTCAATCATCTTGACCTTCATCGCATACGCCAGGCCTTTGCGCCGGTGTTCGGGGACCACGCCGGTGAAGCCAGTGAACATATCCCCTTCCTTGGCGGCTTCGGTCTTGATCACGTCGCTGAATCCTACGAATTCACCCTTGTAGAGGGCGACGCCATAGCCGGCAGCGTCGAGGGACTTTGACTCGAACACGACCTTGTTGAAGTCCTCCCACTCTTCGAGGCCGAAGTACTCCTCCCCTGGTGTGCCGCTGAACGCCTTCAGAAACTGGTGATAGAACTTCTTCCGGGTCGGCTCATCGAGCGTCATGTTTGCCAGGCTCGTGAACTCGTAGCCTTGTGAGGTGGGGAGTCTGAAGGCATCTGTGTGGCCCGCAGCATCAAACTTTGTCAGGTCAAGATAAGAGTTGAACAGGTTTGCTATCGGCTTAAAGCCCCGCTTCTCTGCGAACCTGATGCCGGCCCCATCCGACTCGTCTGCAATGCTGAGCATCACAAGCGGCGCGAAGGTCTGAAGGTACTCAAGCGCCTTGTCGTAGAGCGCTGATCCAAGCCCTCTGTCTCTGGCCTCCTTGGCGACGATTGGCTGAATCCCAAATGAGTGCTTCGGGTTCGGCGCGTATTGGCCCGCCCTGACATATCCGACGATCTGGCCGTCAAGCAGTCCGACATATCTTTTGATCGGCTGGCCCTTAGGATAGTGCGCGACGTCCTCCGCGTGCTGCTCAGCCGTGATGGGCTCGAGGGTGTTGTTGGTGAGCAGCGATGCAACTGGCGCCGCATCGTTCTGGACATCATATTCTCGGATTGTCATTTGGTCCGCCATGGTCTATACGAGCAGCCTGGGAGGCGAACTGACACGTTACCCAGCCGGATGTCGCTCTATACTGTATTCATGGAGAAGACAAGGGTGGACAACTGGAAAGCGGTTTCAGCTGCCTGCGTCGGCAGCGGATTTCTCACTTTTGAGCTGTTCGATTCCACCCTTGGGTTCGGCCTGGCAACGAAACTCGTCACGACCGCCTGCCTTGTCTTAGTAGCTTGGACCATCTACGATCGATATCGGAAGTGGGTACTCCTGGCCATATATGACGCCCTAATCGCGGTGTACCAGTGGCCCGCGACTGATCGATGGCACGTGAAAACGGAAACCGACTGGCAGTGGACTGCGATCATCGAGATCGCGCTGCTCTGCACTTCTTGCGTCGTGATCTGCCGGTCCAAGCCCTCGGGCCCCTCGTACTTTAACTAGAGGGATTCGTCCGCGTCAGCTTTGACTGCGTCGAGCACAGCCTGGGCCGCCGGGCGGATGCTGTAGTTCCCGCCAACAAACTCGTACTTCAGAGTGCCGTCCTTTCCGATGACGTAGGTAGCGGGATGATGAAGATCTGGCTTGGCCATGCCGGCATAGAGCCCGCCTGCTTCGCCGTGGACATCTGAGAGCATGACGAAGCTGTCGCCTAACTCCTGCCTCGTTCTCATCTTCTCCTGCGGTATTCCGTCCTCGACAGAAATCCCATAGATCACGGCGTCCAAGTCCTTGAACTCGTTCTCAAGCTTTGCCAGTTCACCGAACTGGCGGTGGCAGTGAGGTCACCAATTCCCGCGATAGAAGACGAGAACCACCGGCTGTTCGCCGACCACATCGGCAAGGTCTACCTCGGTTCCTGTACTGCTAGGCAGCGAAAAGAGGGGCGCAGTCTGCCCTAATTCTGCCGTGACTAGCTCTACTGGAGTCTCGTCCGTCGGCGCACTCGCGGATGACGTAGTTGCAGGCGGCGTCTCCTCCTGGCCGCAGCCTACTGGCCCGAGGAGCAGAACGGCGACGATGGGGAGCAGCCCCAATTTGCGAGTCATGAAGTGGCTAACGCACGGCGGCCTGTGAAAGTTCAACAATTCCAGCAATTCGGATCCGAACCGCTGAGGCTACTTGGCAAATTTGTTGTTACACTAGGAGAGCTGCAGAGAGGAAGAAGGATGATATGTCTGATCGATGGCTGTTCAAGAGCGAGACGTACGACAACTGCAACTGCGCCGTAAACTGCGGCTGCCAATTCAACCTGCCCAGCACCCACGGCTACTGCCAGTCGGCTTTTGTAGGCGAAATTGTTGAGGGCCACTTCAACGGGACAACGCTGGTCGGCCTCAAGTGGGCTGCGATCTACAAGTGGCCGGGGGAAATCTCCTCTGGGAATGGGGAGCGCCTCACGGTCATCGACGACCGTGCCGACGATGCCCAGCGCAGCGGGATCGAGACGATAATCTCGGGCGAAGCCTGCGAACCGATCAGCAACCTATTTGCCGTATTCGCATCGACTTGCTCCAAGGTGCATACGACTCAATTCCTGCCGATCAGCCTTGAAGCCGATCTTGACGGCAGAACTGCGAGCGTCGAGATCCCGGGCGTCATGACGAGCAATGGAAGGCCGATCATCAACCACTTCAACGGTGAGCCTTATCACGTCGCGATTGCCAGAGCAGAAGGCAGCTTTGAGTTCACCTACGCGGAGATCGGGCTCGGTACGTCCACGATTACAGGCGACATTGAGATGGAGTTCGAGGATTCGTGGGCCCACTTTTGCGTCCACCACTTCGACCAAGACGGGCTGGTGCGGGAGCGATCGAGGCTCACAAAGTGGCTTGACACCTAAAAAACGCGTGATCTGTTACACTACAAACGAATCAGTACTTTTGCGGCAAGATTGAGCTGCCGCTGATCGGCAGCATTGACGTTCTTCGCCACGAGAGAAGGATCGCCAGGATGAGTAATCAATGGCTGTTCAAGAGCGAATCTTACGATAACTGCAACTGCGCCGTGAACTGCGGCTGCCAGTACAACATTCCCACCACCCACGGCTGTTGCCTGTTTGCCTACATCGGCAGACTTATTGACGGCCACTACAATGACACGCCGCTCACGGGGCTGAAATGGGCAGGGATCTACAAGTATCCCGGTGAAATCGCAGAAGGGAACGGGAAGCGCCTGCTGGTGATTGACGAGCGCGCAGACGAGGCTCAGCGCAAGGCGCTTGAGACGATTCTCTCAGGAGAAGACTGCGAGCCGTTCAGCAACATCTTCAACGTGTTTGGATCGATGTGCTCGGAGTTTTGTGAGACTAAG
>JALGYA010000273.1 GCA_029824475.1 Fimbriimonadia bacterium
TTCAGCAAGTGCATGATCTGGGTTAGCCGTGCCCTGGACACTCCCTCCCGGCCCGAAATCTCGGCACGGTGTTTAACTTCCCCGGCGTCGAGCTGCCTTTGCCACTGCTCGGCCTGAGCCTTGGTCACGGGAGGGACGACCTCTGTGTCGTCCGCATCGCAGAGACGCTTACTCGAGAGTCGAGCAATCAATCCCCGACTGCTCGCTCAGCATTTCCTGAAATCGGGTGTAAGAGGTGTGATGGTGATCTGCGGCTGCATCTTCGAGACCATAGGTGTGCAGGATGACTGGACCTTCGTACCCGACTGAATTCAGAGCTTTTAATAGCTTGGACGAATCGTAGTCCCCCATCGTCAACGGTTGTATGCCGCGATCCCATCCTTCGCCCTCATTCACCGCATCTGCGTCGGAGCCGTTGATCGATGGGAGTCGGAGCCAGGGTTTGATCTTTGCCGCTACTTCATCGAGTCGATCTGCATTGCCCGCTCTGATTTCATGAGAGAGGTGGAGTGAAATGAAAAGGTTGTCGCTTCCTATTTCCTCAACATAAGGGATGGCATCCTCCGCTGATTCGATGAGGCAGACGTTGAGCGGATTGCTGCCGGACCAGTGTGGATAGATGACCAGCTCGACCCCTTCCGCCTTTGTCCGTTCTGCAGCTGATCGCAAGAAGTCGACGACCTCCTCGTGTTCGATTGTTCCCCCGCCTGTTACGCAAAGGATAACCCACAGTTTTGCGTCCGATTTCTTGAGGGCTTTAGTTACCTCATCAATATGCGCATCGTAGGCAGCGAGATCTTTTGAGAAATCGACGACGATGTAACCGGCGTAAACTTTGAATGAGTCATCGTTGATTGACGATTGATACTGTTCCAGCGTCTCAAGTTCGCTGGGATTCGTCAGATTCATCACCAATCCGCCATAGCCAATCGATTTCAATTCGCTAATCTGGCTGGCTTCATCCGCTCCCAGTCGGGCGAAATCGAAATGGAAGACTCCAAGCGGAGTAGGACAAGCGGCCTGACCCGATCCGCCATCTCTTGAACAGGAAATGGTCAACAGGGAAAACAGAAGCGCCAATGGGAGAATCTTTTTAACAGTAGATGAAGTCACGATTGTGCGAAGCATATAATATGCTCTTTGGGCGCTGTGTTGGTTCAAAGATTTGCATTGCGTTCAAAATCTTCGCCATCGCGAGTTCGAAACAGGCCCTTGGAGGCAGCGATGAAGAGTCCTTGGGATGAACACAGCGCGGAAGCGTGGTAGGTATAGAGATAGTGCTCTCAGTCAGCCTCTACTTGGCCCTGCGTGAGAAATCCAGGCCAACGCTTTCCATCCTTGCCGTGCTGGTGCTTGGTTGCGGGCTGGCGTCACAGCCCGCTTGTGGACACCTTGAGACGGGTGAGGACGCGACGGACTCGGGCTTCCTGGTCCGGGAGACCGCTGAGGGGATCGAAGTGCGCGACGACGGCCGCCTCGTGCTCTTCTACCAACGGGCACCGAACGTGCTCGACAAAGAGCATTCTCGCAACAACTACATCCATCCGCTGATGAGCCTTGACGGCGATGTCCTGACCGAGGACCTCCCAGAGGATCACCCCCACCATCGCGGCATCTTCTGGGCCTGGCACCAGCTTTGGGCCGGCGAGGAGCGCGTGGGCGACAGCTGGATCCTCGAGGACTTCGTCGCCGACGTCCAACAGGCGGAAACACATATCGAGGACAAGGAGGTCCGCATCGACCTCGACGTGCGATGGAGATCGCAGCGCTTTCGCGGGGGAGATGCGTTCGTGGAAGAACAGACCGCCATCACAATCCATTCGGTCGTGCACAGCGCACGGGTTATCGACTTCGAGATCGCCCTTCGGGCGCTCGCGCCGGGGGTTCGTATCGGCGGCTCGGAGGATGCAAAGGGATACGGTGGCTTCACGACCCGGCTCAGGATGCCGGACGGGCTGATCTTCACAGGCGCGGGAGGAACGATAACACCCCAGGAGCTGCAAGTAGAGGCGGGGTCCTGGGTAGACCTGTCGGCCTCTTATGGCCCGGACCGAGACCTGAGCGGCATCGCCATCCTGACTCACCCGAGCAACCCGGGTGCCCCACCTCCCTGGCTCCTGAGACAGAAAGGCAGCATGCAGAACCCAGTCTTCCCCGGACGAGAGACGACTGAGCTCTCAGCCGATCGACCTCTCGTGTTGCGGTATCGCCTGGTGGTACATCGGGGAAGGCTGGAGCCAGCTGAAATCCAAGGGTGGCAGGCCGCCTACGACCTGCTCTAGGGCCCGCGCGCCAGCGGCATCGTAGGATTGACTTGGAACGAGCGTTCTAGCCTGTGCAGATCCAGGAGCTGCGCGAACCGCGCTCTTCTGATCTTGAACGTCCGGGCCAGGTCGCTCCCGCACGCATTTTTTCGGGATCTGGCGGCGAAGGAGCGTACAATTCTTGGTTCGTGGGTGAACTGAACCAGGGGCGCTGCCTGCGGCGTAGTCTTGCTGTCGTTGCGCTCCTGGCCGGCTGCGGCAGTAGCACCGTGCAAGATGAGTTTCAATTGCAGGCGCTGAGCGAAAGTCGCGCGCCTGCTTCCCTCACGACTCCCGCGACGATCACAGGCCAGGGATTCTTCGCGACCGCCTTTGTCGACCTGGATGGCGAAAAGACTCAGGTCAACAGCACCTTCCGTGTCTTTGTCGGCACGACGGAGCTGCCCGCCGAGGCGGTAACGCGTGCCGATGACCAGACCCTCGACATCGTACTACCTGCCGGGCTGCCCCTCGGTCTCCACGATGTGAGCGTCACGGCTCCTTCGGGAGCGCACCGCATTTTGCCTGAGGCGCTCCTGGTTGCGCTGCCACAACTCTTCCTCGAAGACGCGGCTGGTGGCATCGGAAACGTGCAAAGCTCCGTCATTCTCACAATCGGGGAGAGCATCGAAATCTTTGCAGGCTCTCGCTGGCCCGATGGCGAGTTCTTCCGAGTTGAGGAGGTCGACTGGACCACGGAGGGATCCGGTGCCGCGTTCGAGGCCAGAGCGAGCTCCGCGCTTCTAAGTTACGATGAGATTGGCACCCTCGTACTCCAAGCTCAGAGCGATAGTTTTGGAAGCGCGACCGTGGAGATCCTGAGTCTCGAGTGCGTCGTAGCGTCGGACTGCGCAGATCTGACCTGTCGCAGCACGACCAGCTGTGACAGCAATCTCTGCACAGTCGGCGCAATCGACAAAGATCTGGATGGAGATGGCTTCTTCGATCTCGCCTGCGGCGGCGACGACTGCGACGACGATCCAGGGCAGTGTGGCGCCAGCTGTTTTCCTGGTAACGGCGCAGCAGATTTTTGTGATGGTGCCGACCAGGACTGTGATGGTGCCACTGACGAAGACCCTGATTTGACCTGGTTTGCCGATACTGATCTCGATGGCTTTGGTGACCTCGCCA
>JALGYA010000274.1 GCA_029824475.1 Fimbriimonadia bacterium
TGCGCCACGCAAAGACCAGCAGGAGCTTAATGAGCTCCAAGGGCTGGCAGACGACTTTGACGACGACATACTTGGCAACTTCGACCCAGACGATGCGTATGAAGACATCGCGCCTCCGAAAAAGAAGAAGATGGAGTTTGCCGATGATGAGGACGATGAAGACGACGACATCCTGATCGACGACGAAGACGACGAAGAGGAAGAAGAGGACGACGACGACGACGAGCTGGACTATGAAGACGAGCCCGAAGCTGTCGTTATGCCTCAGCAGGACCAACGCTTCCTCCAGCTCCAGCGGGAGAACACCCTGCAGAAGCTCCAGATTGAGACAGGCCGCATCGAGAAGATGGAAGTCACGCTCAATATGGCTCGGAACGCCGCTCAGGCTTCCACCGACGCCCTTATCAAGGCCAAGGAAGAAGGCAACACGGCTGATGAGATCAAGCACCAGGCGGAGCTGACGAAGCACCAGCGCATCGTTGATGATGGCCCCGGCTATATCAATCAGGCCAAGGGCCGTCTTGGTCAGGAGATTGACGCCTATAAACGCGGGGAAGTCCCTGCAGCTCAGGCCCAGCCACAAGCCGCGGCAGGCCAGCAACCAACCATTATGGGCTCCGAATGGGGCGCCAAACAGAAATGGTGGGGCAAAACTGGCAAGGACGCTCAGGTTATCCAAGGGATGGCCTATGCGATTGACCAGTCTCTCGCCGCTCAAGGCGAGGACCCGAACAGTGCTCGCTACTTTAGGAAACTGACAAAACAGTTGAATGAGGCCATGGGCCGTCGCGTTGCTGTTAATATGGAGGGCAAGATGCCCAAAGCGACAGGCGAACGACAACGAAACAAAGGCCGGCCCAGCCCGGTCGCAGGCCAAGGTTCAGGCCGTCAGGGCAAGAAAACCCGGAAGGCCGCGAATACGACCAAGTTCAGCCGGGAAGAAGCCCGGTTCTTTGAGAACATGGGTCTGGACACCTCGGACGCCAGAACGCGGGCCACCCTCGCCTCTGAACGCCAAGCCACCAACAAACGTGAAGCACGGAAAGGGTCAAGACGATGACCGCCAAGAAGAAGACAGCGACCAAGGCCAAGAGGGCCATGACCCCGGAACACTTGGAAAAGATGCGCCTCGGCAGGGAACGCAAGAAGGCTGAGAGAGCAGCAGAAGCCAAGCGGGATGCCGAGCTGGCAGCCAAGGGCATCACGACCACTCTCCCCGGCGAGGACGTGGTTGAGTTCTCCAGCGAGGTGGATGAAATCTTCGATCCATTCAAGGACGACGAGCCGCTACAGGAAGAATTATCTCCTATGGAGGCTGAAAGCCACACGATGAACGTATATGCTGGGTCCGATCTGCGACCTGAGCACGTTCCAGAGGCCCAAACCCACGACCAGATCGGCCACGGGCACCAAGAGCTGGAAGAATGGGAATGGGGCGAGACCTGGGTGGCGCCTGCCATGTTCCCAGAAGTCGAGCCTCGGGCTGGTTTTGAGAACCGTTGGATCGCTGTTGAGCACCAAGGCAAGGGCGCGGATCGCAACATGAACCGCAAATTCAAGCACTGGAAGCCAATCTCTGTCCATCGCTTGCCGGCTGGAGCGGGCATCCCCCAAAGCGCCAACATCGGCTCATTCGGGGAAGTGATCTTCGTTCAGGGCATGATTTTGTGCGAATGTCCGATCAGGATCATGGATCAGCGGCGTGAGTTTATTGCCAAACGAGGCAAGAAACAAAGGGCCGCAACAGGCTCCTCTCTAAGAAAAGCATCAGAAGGGTTGGACGAAGCCGCAAAAGATGCTTATGGTGAGCCGCAGGTCTACGATAAAGAGACCGCTTTCACTCGCGCCAAGAAGAAACCTTCTGGCGACCGGGCCGAAAGACCAGAGGTAGCTCCAGACTAGGAGGCCCCTCAAAACGATTTTCACGTCACGCCACGTTGAACCCACGCCTCATATCGGGGCGTGATTGTGAAACACGTTTTCTAGGAGCTTTCCAAGATGGCAAATCAAGATGCCGCCTTTGGTGCTCGTCCAGTTCGGTACTTAGGTCCAGGTGGCTCGGGGTCTATCCCCATGGTCACCTATACCATTGCCGACGCTTACGCGACCGACCTATATCAGGGCGATCCCGTAAAGAGCACTGGAACCGGGACTAACGTACAGATCGGCACAGCCGGTGGTACAATTCTCGGTATCTTCTGGGGTTGCGAATACGTTGACAGCACTGGAGCGCACAAGTTCAGCAAGAGATGGACTGCATCTACTTCTGTTCTCTCGGGTACTACTCCTCGTGCCTACGTCTACGACGATCCCAACATCATTTTCCGCGCACAAGCGTCGGGTAGCGTTGTCGAAGCTGATGTCCGTCTCCATGCCGATCTGGCCTCTGGTACGGGCGATGCCTCGACACAATACTCAGCTTGGGAAATTGGTGCTTCATCGGGCTCAGAAGCACAGATTGTGCTCTTGAACCTATCCACTATCCCACAGGGCAATGCCTACGGTGCCAACGCGGTCATGGATTTCAAAATCCTTGAGCACGAGCTCATCGGCGCTGGAACGGAGGTCTAACCCATGGCGATGACAAGAGCACAGTTTAGGAACCTCCTATGGGAGGGGATAAACTCACTCTTCGGTTTGACGTACAGTCAATATCCGAAGGAATGGACGCATTGCTTCAAGTCCGAGAAATCTTCAAAAGCGTGGGAAGAAGACGTCCTAATGCACGGATTTGATGCTGCGCCCCTCAAAGAAGAGGGCGCCGGCACGGCGTATGACGAAGCCTCAGACGGCTGGACAGCTCGGTATATCAATAAGACCTATGCTTTGGCCTTTGCGATCACCGAAGAAGCAATCGACGATAATCTGTATGGCAGCCTCAGCCGCAAATACTCAGCCGCCTTGGCGCGTTCGATGTATTACACGGAAGAAACTGTCCACGCAGACATCTTCAACAACGCATTTGACACCAGCTACACTGGTGGCGATGCCAAACCGCTTCTGGCGACCGATCACCCCCTCATGGGCGGTGGTACTTTCGCCAACAAGCTGGCAACACCTGCTGACCTCAGTGAAACCTCACTGGAAGCCGCAGCGATTGCCGTGGAGAACTTCACCGACGAGCGGGGCATCCCGGTCAAGGTCGCGTGTAAGAAGCTCCTTATCCCTACCGACCTCATGTTTGAAGCCAAGCGTATCTTGGGTTCTGACCTGCGTGTTGGAACGGGCGACAATGACACGAATGCGCTCAAATCAATGGGCACAATTCCAGAAGTCATGGTCTCTCACTTCCTCACGGATACTGATGCTTGGTTTATCCTGACTGATGCTCCAGAAGGTCTGAAGCACATGGAACGGAAGAAAATCCAGCGCCGGTTGGAAGGTGATTTCGACACAGGCAACATGCGTTTCAAGGTCACTCGTCGCTTTAGCGC
>JALGYA010000050.1 GCA_029824475.1 Fimbriimonadia bacterium
CCAAAGGATAGCCCGTGGAATCATGCCGAACAGCCGCATGGCCCAAGTGGGGGCAAATTGTGGGCAATTGGGCCGGTGATAATCAGCACCACGCGGGCCGACTTGCCGCATAATAGATTCCCCGATGGCGCAACGCGAGGATCAACGATTGGCCGACATGGCTCCGCCCCACAATATGGAGGCGGAGATGTCTGCAATTGGCTGTATGTTGATCCAGGAAGAGGCCTGCGATCTGCTTGCCAACAAGCTCCACGACGCCGATTTCTATTCCCCTGCCAACCGCGAAATCTTCGCCGTAATTCAGCAGCTCCGGCAGGAAAACCGGGCAGTTGATATGGTGACGGTCAAGAACCTGCAAAGCGCAGGCTCGAGAAGGCGGGTCACGACATCGTCAAGATCGCCAGGGATCGCGAAAAAGACATTCCCAAGATGCTGCTGGAAGCAGAAAACGAAGTCTATTCCGTCGGGCGTGAGCGGATCGGCAAAGAGTTCCAGACCGTTCGTGAGCTGGCCAACGACTTCTTCGTCGATGTCGACCGCCTCATGGAGACCGGCGTTCCGGCGACGGGTGTCATGACCGAGTTCACCGACCTGGATGCCAAGACAACCGGATTCTATCCTGGTGACCTCGTGATTCTGGCCTCCCGCCCCGCGATGGGCAAGACTTCCATCGCTCTGAACTTCGCGCTGGAAGTGGCGAAGTCAGGCCAGGGTGCAGTCGCCGTCTTCTCTCTTGAAATGACTGGCGAGCAGCTTGTCAGACGCCTGATCGCCACGCTCGCGAAGGTTCCGATGGGCGCGCTCAAGAAGCCGAACCTTTCGGACTACGACTACCAGGCTCTTGCGGATGCCTGCGACGAGATATATCGTCTTCCCATCTTCATCGACGACACCTCAGGAATCACACCGATGGCCCTGCGCGCCAAGTGTCAGCGCCTCGACTCGATGAGGCGGGCTGAGACCGGCGAGGGAATCGCGATGGTCGTGGTCGACTACCTGCAGCTGATGAACGGCAGCAAGAAGTCTGAAAACCGCAACCAGGAAATCGGCGAGATCGCGAGGTCGCTCAAGGAGCTTGCCAAGGACTTGAAGGTTCCCGTTCTCGCCCTCTGTCAGGTCAATCGAGCCGTTGAGTCCCGAGACGACAAGCGGCCGACCCTCGGAGACATGAGAGAGTCTGGCTCGATCGAGGCGGAGGCCGACATTGTGATGGCCATCTACAGAAAGTCTTACTACGACCGAAAAGAGTCTGGTGAGATGGAGAAGTTTGACGCAGCAGCCGCGGAGGTGGCCGAACTTGTTATTCTCAAGCATAGAAGCGGACCAACCGGCACAGTTCTCGTTGCGTTCCAGCCAGCCTACACACGGTTCTCAGACCTTGACAAGCTGTCGAAGGATGACTACTGGGAGTCCTTGAAGGGCGGCGGCAAGAGCGACTTCTAACGGCCACTGCAGATCAGCGACATCTTCAGGGTCATCTCTTCGAGAGTCTCCTGAGCGCTGTACGCCGGCTTCAGTCCCTTCATCCTCGCGTCTGCTGTCTCAAGCTCAAACAGACAGGCCGCAATCTGTGGGATTGTAAGCCCGCGTGCTCCTCTCATGGCCCGCCGCCGCTGCCAGTCGCTCGTCTTGGCGAAGTTGGGCTTATCGGGCATCATTGCTGCCACTTCCGGCGTGGGCTTGTCGGCGGGGCAGTTGTGGTCGATGCAGAGCCTCGCCAGCCAGAGCATTCTGAACTGGTGGGTCAGCAGAGGAAAGACACGAGGAAAGACCTCGGTTTCGATTCTCGGGTGTCTGCTGAATAGCATGCGAAGCTGAGTCAGAGCTTTCTTGGAGCTGCCTTCGGCGATCGCATCCGTCAGGCTGAACGCGCTGTATTCGGCTTCAGGTGTGACGAGCCGGGTGACATCACTGTCGCGAATCTCATCCCGATCACCGACGTACAGACAGAGCTTATCAATCTCGCTCAAGGCCGCCGTAGTCTGGCCGTTCAGCATCTCAGACAGGCGCGTCGCAGCTGCACGTGAGATCTTCTTGCCACGCTCCTTTGCAGCCCGTCCAATTGTATTCACGGCCTGGGCCGGATCGGCTTCAAAACTGCAGACAGCCCCGCCTGCCAGTCGCACAAGCCGAGCCCAGCGGCCGCCTGCCGCTTCGATTCGATCCATCTTCTGCGAGTCCCCGACTTCGTCATCCATGACGAGAACCAGCCGGCCTGTATCGGGCAGGGAGAGAGCCTCTTTGACGAAGGGATGACTCGCAGAGTACTTCTCGCCTGTCCAGACCTTGGCCGGATCAGCCCGGCCTACGTTTCGCACCACCGTCATGCGGTAGTCCGACATGAAAGGCACGGTGCAGGCGGCTCCGACCCACTCGATCGGTGACCGGGAGTCTGCAGTAAAGGACTCGATGTCCAGGTCGCCCTCGGTGAATCCTGCAGTAGCGATCAGGTCTTCAAGAGCCTTGCGGCGCTGGTTCTCATCCTGAACAGTGCCACGACGGCCTCCGGCGTCGGAGGCGCCGAGGAGAATCAGGCGGCTTTCAAGCGTTTTCTTGGCGCTGAACTTCACAGGCAGCCCATTATGCTTCCTGCGGAGTTCTCCTCGACAAGGCTTCCTTGAATTTTGTGATCCTTGCCGACAGCTCTCGGATATTTGTCGCCTCGGGGATGCGTGGCGAGAACATCATCTCGTCAAAGTCGCCGGCAATCAAAGACGCTTCATTGGCTGTTGATCCGAGCTGGGTCGCGTAGTTAGCCGTAAACTCTTGAAGAGTCGAGCTAAACCTTTTCGGAGACTTGACCTCTCGCTCGATCATTCGGACGAAGCGTGAATGCTGTCGATTGAGCTCCGTCTTGACCCGGACGTCCTTCTTTGTGAACATCGCTGCAGCTCTGAGGCCGTAGACCGTGATCGGGAAGGCGAGAGCAAATACGATAAAGACTGTGCCGATCAACCTTAGATTTTCATCGCTGAAAATCGGGCCCCTGGCTGAAGATGTGGATCCCCTCTCACCGCCTGGAACAGCCTGTGCGCCCTCGGTGGGATCGAATGGGACCCAGCCATATCCTTCAAAGTGAATCTCGGCCCAGGCATGGTAGTCGCGTTCACGGACGGTCACAAAGCCGTCCTTATCCTTCTCGCCATCGGCAATGTAGCCGAGGACGTACCTGGCCGGAAGATCGACGGAGCGAGCCATCATCACCATGGACGAGGCAAACAGGTCGCAGTAGCCTTCCTTCGATTTGAAGAGGAAGTGATAGACGGCGTCTTCTCCGCTGGGAATCTTCTCAGCATTGAGGTTGTATTTGACACGCCGCTCGATTTCAGTCTTGATGGCCTGAGCCTTTTGAAGGTCGGTTCTATAAGGCCTTGTGACATCAGCCGCGAGCTGGGCGACAGCGGGGCTGATATTGCCCGTGTCCTTATAGGCTGGATCGAGGTCCGGATCGACACGCGCTTCGGTCTCAATCGGGATATTGTAGCTGCGGGCCATGGCCGCGACAGCCTTGATGTTTGTATTGAGGGGCAGAGCCAGATAACCGACGCTGCCGTCCGAGTAGAACGTCGCCTCTTTTGTCGGTGAGATCAGCTCGACGATCGGGCCAGGTCTCATCACGTGGAGAGGAAGCGCCCTCACCGGCTCGAGTTCGAACGGGACAAGCCTGGGATTGTCAATCTCCTCTCCCGGCGGCACAGTGTTGGGCCAGGGAGCAAATCCGCCGTTAGGGCCACGTTCCAGCATCTCGTTCGTACTGTATTTCTTATCGAGCTCGGAGTTAACGCCGACGAAGTATTCTGATTCGCCCCAGCTCGAGCCTGTGTACTTTGACAGCGACCGCTCAAGAACATAGAAGAAGCCATCGCCTTTGATCTTGAAGACAGGTGCGTCAGTCGCTCGGTTTGGACCGCGCCCGATGAAGTAGCTGGACGTTGAGCCAGCAACCGAAGATGTCTGAGAGTTAGAAGGAGTCGGCAGGGATATCTTAATCTGCCCGGCGACGTTCTTGACCGTCATCTGCAGCGCGGGGGCGCCGACCAGACTGAGAAGAATGACGAGGAACCCCGATGCCATCGCCCATTCAGGGCCAGCCATCCACTTCCATGGACCACGCCTGAGCAGCGTTGGATCGCCGTTCCCAGCTTTCCCTGCTCGGATGAGCATGCCGCGCTGGTGAACTCGGGCATAGAGCACGCCTGAGGCGACCAGAAAGATGAAGAAGAGGCCAGTGGCAGGCCTGTAAGTGTCGAACGTGCCGACCAGACCGAATAGAGCGATGCACGGCAGACTGAGGAAGAGCAGAGTCTGATCGCGCCAACTCACCAGCGAACAGAGAATCAGCATCCAGCAGAGCGCAGCCGCGGCGACAAGCCTGAACGGGAAGCCTTCTTCAGGCAGCACGGCGTTGAGGTCCCTCACGAACATCCAGCAGGTGATCGCCAGGCCAGCCCAAAGATAACCGTCGTAATTGGCGAGGTCAGTCTTCCGGACAGACCTGCTGATCATAAAGCCGACGCCGATCGTGATCAGCACTCCTGAAGACAGAAACGCTGCGATCGTCGGTTTGCCGACAGCCATTCCAACCGAGAACGTTGCCAAAACGGCACCGATCGCTGCGAGGAAGTAGTCAAACGCGCCGAGCTCAGGCTTGATCTTGTTCATATCAGGTTCTCCACGAAGGGCATCGGAATCACTTGGGCCCCGGCGGACTCAAGAATGCCGATGTACTCGGGGTTAGATGCAGGACTGGCTGGCCCTTTGCTGGACGAGAAGTAAGGGGCTGGGTCGTAAATAAGGCAGACGAATTGTGCGCCGGAAGTCTGCAGCATCGTGGCTGGCAGCGCGTCGTCCCGCGTCGAGAGGAACATCAGAATCGTGTCCCCCTGTCTAATCCAGTTCGCGGCGGATGTCAAGTCGTCTGAGAGCGAGTCGATCGCGTCAGGCTGAATGTCCGTCAGCACGTCTCGAATGTCCCTGGCACGCACGTCAGGATGGTCGGTCATGGCGTCGTACGCTTCCATCTGAGGGAACGTGATCGAAGCACCTTTATCCAAGAACTCATCTGCTAAGTAGAGCGCGTGGCCGCACATCGCCTCGAAGGTCGTCGTGCTTGAGTCTCCGAGATCTGTGCCCTGTGTTCTCTGGAGCATCATCTTTAGTGACACACCGGAGCCTGTCTCAAACTCTTTGACCATCAGGTTGCCGGTCTTGGCGGTCGACTTCCAATGAATTGTTCGAATCGGATCGCCGGTCACGTACTCACGGATGCCGCGCGGTTCGAGCCCTGTGCCTTTGCGCTTGCCAGATTCCAGCTCGCTCAAACCCCACCCGCCGGTGGGAGAGATGGAGATGGAGACAGGGATCGGCGCAGGGTAGACGCTGAGTTCTACAGGATCAATGTCGTAGCTCTTATTGAGTGTCGAGAGGCCGAGCGCATCCGTGCCGTAGACTGTGAGCTCCTTCCAGGAGAATCGGCCGCGGCGCATAGGAGTGAAGGTGTACTGAGTGCGAATCGGCTGATCGTATGAAGGAGCAACCGGGAGGCTCGGTGTTGTCGACCGGATCCGCAGCTTGCCGGGGAGGCCATCAACTACGGTCACGAGTGGCCGCTTGAGCTTGCGCTCGCTCATCACGGTGATCTGAACCGTCACTGGCTCCCCGATTTTCACAGCCGGGGGCGCGTGACGCTCAAATCTCAGATAACGAATCGACAGCCACGCCTGCAGGCGAGACCCAACAAGAGTCGCCATGATTCCCGTCGCCATGTAGAACAGTGGCGGCGAGGCCACCAAAATGGCCATGACGACCAAGAACAGGGCTGCCGTAGTAAGCGCGATGGCTGCGTATCGCTTCATTAGTGCTTTTTAGGAGCTGACTGGAACAGGGGCCGGAACGGATTCGAGCACTTGATTGATGATGTCCGTACCGGTGACTCCGCGGGCTCTGACTTCGCCGCGGATCATAACGCGGTGACCAAGAATCAGCGGAGCACATGCCTTTACATCGTCTGGCCGGACAAAGTCAGACCCAGACATTGCCGCCTTCGCCTGCGCGGCGTGGACGACGTAGAGCGAACCTCGGGGGGAGGCGCCCAGCATGAGCTGGCTGTTCTCTCGGGTCGCTCGGACGATGTCGACTGCGTACTCGCGGATCGAATCGTGAACGAAGATGTCCCGGACGGCTGCTTGGGCTTCAATCAGCTGCGAAAGGCTGCAGACAGGACTGAGGGAGTCGATCGGATTGACCTTCTGCTGGGCTGTCAAGATTTCCGCTTCCGCTTCCCGTGAGGGATAACCGAGGCTGACTCGAGAGAAAAACCTGTCGAGCTGTGCTTCAGGGAGCGGGTAGGTGCCCGTCATTTCGATGTTGTTCTGAGTCGCCAGAACAAAGAACGGTTCTGGAAGCGTCCGAGTCACGCCGTCCGTGGTGACCTGGAACTCTTCCATCGCCTCGAGCAGGGCGGACTGAGTCTTGGGGGTGGCACGGTTGATTTCGTCGACGAGGACAACGTTCGAAAAGAGCGGCCCTGGTCGGAATTCAAACTCACTTGTGGACTGGCGGAAGATCGAGGTGCCGGTGATGTCTGCAGGGAGCAGGTCAGGCGTGAACTGGATTCGGCGGAACTCTCCACCCATGGCCATAGCGATCGCCTTGGCTAGGGTCGTCTTGCCGACTCCGGGGACGTCTTCGATGAGAATGTGCCCGCCGCACAGCAGTGTGAGAACACACTCGTCGATCGTCTCTTTCTTACCAATGATGGCCCGGCCAATCTCCTGGCTCATCGCTTCTGTCATCTTCAAAATTTCTGCAGCTTTCAAAATGGGATCCCCCGAGGTTTTGCCTCTAGGCGTTCTTACGGTTCCGGGAGTCGATTTGATCCCGGTCCCAGCAGTATGTTTCCAAAAGCACCGGGCACGCTATAAGTTCCGCCATAATCACGTCCGAATGTCGAACAGACGATGTGTAATCGGCGTAGACCTAGGCGGCACGAATGTACGTGCTCAAGCGCTCTATGAAGATGGTACTCCCGCGGGAGACCGCCATGAGCAGCCGTCAAACGCGCAACAGGGCAGAGAGCAGATTCTCACCAGCTTGACCACGACGATTCGTCAGGCGCAGCACTCTGCAGCAGTTGAACCAGAAGCCGTAGGGCTGGCGCTTCCGGGACATATCGATGACGAAAGTGGCCAGGTGATCTGGTCGCCAAACTTTGGCCAGCAGATCGACTCAGTTTTTCACTGTTGGAACAACGTGCAGATCAAGCAGCCTCTTGAGGCTGCCGCAGGCATTCCCGTCTTCATGGCGAACGACGCCAACTGCGCTGCCATCGGAGAGTACAAATTTGGCACTGGACGCGACGAAGCATCATGTCTTGTGCTGCTGACCATCGGAACAGGCGTCGGCGGCGGCATCGTTCTCAGACCCCAGTCAGTCATGGGGCAGGCAACTGGCAGTCTTCTCCTCCTGGGCGGAAACAAAGGCGGAGCGGAGCTTGGCCACATTCTCATCCGGCAGGGCGGACTCGACTGCAATGCTGGATCCTACGGAGCGTTGGAAGCCTATTGCCAGCGTGATGCCATCATCAAGCGGGCCATCTATCGCCTCCGACGCGGCCGCAGCTCGGCCATCTGGGACATCGTTGAGGGCGACCTCAGCTTGATTACTCCCAAAGTGCTTGCGGACGCTGCGGACCAGGGAGACCATGTTGCCATCGACATCTGGCGTGAAGTCGGGGTTTCGCTCGGCGCTGGCATCGGCAGCCTCATCAACGTATTTTCACCCGAGGTCTTTGCCATCGGCGGGCAGATCGCCAAGGCAGGAAAGTGGCTGATCGAGCCCGCGATCTTGGAGGCTAAGTACGTGGCCATCCCGTCTCTGTTTTCAGACACCAAGATTGTAGTCGCCGAGCAGATCGATGACGCTGGAGTCCTTGGCGGAGCTGCGATCGCTCTGGAGATGACAACGTGACCGGCGATTCCATCAAAATGGACCGTCGTGAACTCAAGATGGAGGACGGCCGCAGCCTCTATCTGTATCAATTTGGGCCCTCAGGCGAACGTGAGGACCAGGCTGAGAAGCCGCAGGTAAAATCGGCTCCGCAGGAGCACGAGGAAATCAACAACCAATGACCGAAGTGATCATGCCCAAGATGGGCGACGGAATGGAGGAGGGAACCCTCCTCGAATGGCTGAAGAACGAGGGTGATTCGGTCAAATCAGGCGAAGTGATCGGCAATATCCAGACGGATAAGGCCGTGATGGAGCTCGAAGCACCTGGCAAAGGCAAGCTTGCTGGCATCCTGGTGCCCGTTGGCGAGACCGTCCCTGTCGGAGTGCCGATTGCGGCTCTCCTCAAAGATGGCGAGTCCCTTCCTGATGGTTGGGGATCCGGCGCACCAGCTGCACCCGCGGCTGAGCCAGAGCCCGCAGTTGTCGCTGCTCCCGTCGCCGCTGCACCAGTCGCAGCAAAGAGCACTGGTCGAGTCAAAGCCAGCCCGCTTGCTAAGAAAGTTGCTGAGAAGGCTGGCATCGAAATTGCTGCCGTCGCTGGCACCGGCCCTGGTGGTCGAATCGTCGAACGAGATGTGAGAGCTGCGATCGAGCAGCAGTCGACACGTATTCCTGCCGCACCACCCGTGGCAGCAGCTGCAGAAGACATCAAAGTCCCGTTGAACCATCTTCGAGGGATTATCGCCCAGCGCACGCTGGAGTCGAAGCAGCAGGTCCCCCACTTCTATGTCACTGTTGAAGTTGATCTGGAGCGCATCGAGACCCTCCGGCAGGCATTCAAAGAGGAAGAGAGCGGCAAGGTATCCGTCAACGACTTCGTGGTCAAGGCCTGTGCCAAGGCGCTGGTCGACATGCCCGAAGCAAACGCCACCTACGGCGGCGATCACGTCCTCCAGTTCGGCTCCGTCAATATCGGCGTCGCAGCAGCGGTCGATGATGGTCTGCTCGTTCCAGTTGTGAAGGGCTGCGAAAACCTGACGATTCGACAGATTTCACAGTCAGTTCGAGATCTCGTGGGCAAGGCAAGAGACGGACGTCTCCTTCCCGATGAGATGCAGGGCAGCACTTTCAGCATCTCCAATATGGGAATGCTCAACGTGGACAACTTCACTGCGATCATCAACGCACCAAACGCAGCGATCGTCGCGATCAGCACCGCCAAGCGCGTGCCGGTTGTAGTCAGTGACGACGAGATCGAGATTCGCACGGTGATGAACATCACGGGATCGTTCGATCATCGTGTCCTTGACGGCGCGAGCGGAGCGAAGTTCATCAACATCATCCGCGACTACCTCGAAAGCCCGACTCATCTGCTCAGCTAGCAGACGCAAAACCGCCCTCTCACCGGAAGGTGAGAGGGCGGTTTCTGTTTAAACGGGCTCAAGGTGAGCAGTGAAATGCCGAAGGACGGCAGCCTCTTTTGTAAGCCGCAGCCCCGATACATTTGTTCTTTCAGCCCACAGCTCCTCGAAGACCTCAATGATGTAATTGACGTGAGCCTGAGTGTAAACCCTTCTGGGAAGCGCGAGTCGAACCAGTTCGTTCTGCGACTTGTCGCCGAACATGAGACTGCCGATCTCCACGCCGCGGATTCCGCCCTCTAAATAGAGCTGGCACACCAGCGCCTGAGCAGGGAACTGCTCCTTCGGTATCTGAGGATAGAGGTGAGCGCCGTCTACAAAGACTGCGTGCCCGCCGGCCGGCTGGACGATGCGTACGCCAATCTTCTGGAGGCCATCAGCCAGGTACTTGACGGATGCGATTCGGTACTCCAGATAGCTTTCATCCAGAACTTCCTCCAGGCCGACGGCCAACGCCTCCAGATCACGTCCGGCCAGCCCGCCGTAAGTGGGGAAGCCTTCGGTGAGAATCAGAACGCTGCGTGCTTTCTCGGCCAGTTCGTCCGAATTAAGAGCGAGGAAGCCGCCGATATTTCCCATTCCGTCTTTCTTGAGGCTCATCGTTGCGCCGTCGGCATAACTGAACATCTCCTGGGCGATCTCGAGCGGAGTCTTGTTGGCGTAGCCGGGCTCTCGAGTCTTTATGAACCAGGCGTTCTCAGCGAAGCGGCAGGCATCGATGATGAAGGGGATTCCTGCCGCCTTGTAGGCTTCAGACGTCTCTCGAATGTTCTTCATGGAGACGGGCTGCCCGCCGCCGGCGTTATTCGTGATTGTCAGCATGCCGAAGGGGGCATTGCCCCTATTTGCTGCGAGCCACGCCTTCAGCTTCTCGATATCGATGTTTCCCTTGAAAGGGTGCAAGGAGTCGGGATCTTTGCCCTCCTCAGTCACAAGATCAACCGCCTCTGCGCCCGTGAACTCAACGTTTGCGCGAGTTGTGTCGAAGTGGTTGTTATTGGGGACCGCCAGGCCAGATTCCAGCATCAAGCCGCACAGAATCTTTTCAGCAGCCCGCCCCTGGTGGGTTGGGATCACATGCTTGAACCCAAAAATCTTCTGGACTGCAGATTCAAACCTGTGGAACGACCGGGAGCCTGCGTACGATTCATCCCCCACCATGATCGCCCCCCACTGCTGCGCTGACATCGCGCTGGTTCCGCTGTCAGTCAGCAGATCGATCAGCACGTCATCCGCTTCCAGCAGGAACGCGTTCCAGTGGGCCTCAGCAAGGAGGCGTTCGCGCTCAGCGCGATCCGTCTTGCGGATCGGTTCTACGCTCTTGATACGGAACGGCTCAATAATCTCCGGCATGCGAAGATTGTATAGCCCTGGCGATGATGCAGTCAGGCCTAGTGGCAGCCGAGACACTGTCGAAGCTCTTCAGCCCGACTGATCGGCACCAGCGCAACGATCATATCGTTCTCAAGCATCACAGTCTCACCGTCAACCGGAGTGCCTTCGCCATTCCGAACGATGTAGACCAGGAATGTGCCTTGCGGCAGCTGGAGATCCTTGACTTTGCGGCCGACCAGTGTCGAACGATTCGAGAGCACGCTTTCAACGACTTCCACGTGCCCCCGGTGCAATGCACCGACGGGAACTAACTCGTCAGATGAGATCTGCTGCTCTAGAAGATTGAAAATGAGAGACGTTGCACTGACGGTGTCGTCGATGCCCAGGTCGCGGAAAATCTGTTCGTGCTCGGGGTCGTTGACCCTGGCGAGAACTCGTTTGACCTTCCAAACCTCTTTCGCAAGCTGACAGACGATTAGGTTGTCTTCATCTTCGCCAGTGACCGCGACGACGACGTCTGCACGAGGGAAGCCAGCCTCCTTTTGAACCCGAAGATCACAGGCGTCTCCATTCAGCACATTCGCGCTTCCCAAGTGAGCTGCCAGATAGCGGGAGGTCTCTGCACTCTTTTCAACAAGAAGCACTTCGTGCTCTCTTGCCATCAACTTTTTGGCGAGTTGAATTCCGACGTTTCCGCCTCCAACTAGAACGAGAAACATAGGTTAAAACTCAAGCTCCTTGGCAAGCACGTTGTAGGAATCGACAGAGCGATACTCTTCACCCATCAGCCAGTCCTTGCACATGCCAGCGAGCAGTGCGCTTGCGTTGATGCAAAAGAGGCCGAGCTTCTTGTAAGCCTCGGCTCTCTGGGGGTCTGCTACTTTGACAGCCACACGCTTGACACCGTACTCACGCTCCACGATCTGTGCGGCCATGAGATTGGTGTTGTCGCCTCTTGTGAGTGCAAAGAATGCGTCAGCATCAGGGGTGCCAGCCTCTTGGAGCACATCGTGGTCTAGTCCATTGCCGATAATGACCCGGACTTTGTCCCGGTAGACGCTGAGTCGTTTGAGTGCGTCAGGGCTGCGCTCGATGACTGTGACGCTGTGGCCTTGAGTGGCGAGCTGAACGGATAAGGTAGCGCCTGTGCGGCCGCATCCCAAGATGACTACGTTCATGCTGAATTCAAAATAACTATACCTTCAGCTCACCTAGGGCGGACCTGACCATCTGGTCGCTGATAGGGCTGCCGTCGGGCATTTCGACATAAAACGCGGCAGCGCCTCGACCCGCCCACTGGCCCGCTCTGGCAGCCAGGATATTCCAGCCCTCATTGTGGATTCGACGAGACATTCTATACGCCATGCCACGCCCCTTGGGAGCCTCAATTTCAAGAATGGCCGGGCTGCCTTCCAGAAGCTTCCATCGAAACTCCTCCTGCACCCTATCAGGGTCCTTTCCGCCGTCGCTCAGGAGTTCATGAGCATGTTTCTCACCCTTGAGCACAGCCAGCAGCTGATCTGACGTCCGCTTGCCGTAGGCGGTAGACAGCGACCTGCCAGACCGGCTGACCGTCACGACGTCAATAGCCTGAGGCTGGTCTGACGTAGTGGTTGCTGCCCTGATGCCGACGAGACTCAAATCCATCGCGTACATCACGCCGAGAATCTGGCTGAGTCGGCCAGGCTCATCTGGAGCGCAGACGGTGAACTCCGTAACTCCCAGATCCTTGATCGCCTTCTGATCGACGGCAGCACCTTCGTCCGCTGCGCGTCTGGCAAGAAGAAACTGCTTCTTGATCTCATCCGTGGATGCACTGAACACCGCCTGGGCCGGCAGCGACTCCACGAATGCCTCCCACTCCTGCTGGGCGATTTCATCAAGCTCGGAGCGCCGAATAATCCTCTGCCGAGCAGCCGCTGGATCCAGCTCGCTGGGTGACTGACTCTCAAAAATATAGAGCGTGCGCCGGAACAGCTCCTCAAGGAATGTCTGCTGAACGGGAGTCCAGACCTCTTCTGCCACTGCAGCCGCATCGGCCCACGTCAAGAGCGCAAGGTTGATCAGTCGGCTTGGTGATCCGACAATCTCGGCGAGTTGAGCTGCCGTATCTGGGTTCGAGGGATCGCGCAGCTGGATGAACCGGGAGAGGACAAGATGATTCTTGACCAGCCACACAACCATCTCGTGATTCTGCGTGTAGATGCCCCAGCGGCTGCAGATCTCGTCAACGATCTCTGCACCGATATCAGAGTGCTCTGCCTCGTCCTCAACCTTGCCGATATCGTGCAGAAGTGCTGCCAGCATGAGAGGGTTCTGATCCTGGAGCCCTGCCTTCAGATCACCAAGGAAAGTGCCGTCTCTGAGGCCCTCAAGCTTTCGTATAGTGCGTAGGCTGTGCTCAAGAACTGTGTACTCGTGGATTGCGGCTTCCGGAACCAGAGTTCGACAATCCGTCAGCTCCGGCAGCAGGGCTTCGAGCACGCCGCACCGGTCCATCATGCGGATCGTCTTCTCGCCTGAAGCGACGGCGGTTAGGGCTTGGCTTGCTCGGGCGGATGGCTCAACCTGGGCAGGGATATCTGGGGCATGCAGGTCGAGTTTGGATGCGAGTGAGAGAGCGTAGGCAGCCTCTCCAGCCGTCGCGCTGGCGCTGATCCTAACTTCACCTCTCAATGACTCAACATGATTTGTCAGGTTGAATCGGGCATCTTTTATTCGCTCCAGGGCCCGCTGATGCTCCGAGTGGAGCGAGATCATCGATTCACAGAGCCGAGACGAAAAGTCGGCGTGCGAAACTCCCATCACGGCCGCGACCTCACGTCGACGTGAGTCTGAAAGATCATCAACGATTCGCCCCGCGAGAGCGTGCAGGATATTGCGCGTCATCTGGACAAACTCATAGTCCTGGCCAGGTCGAGGCGGCCGCTCGCCAAGCGCTGAGCCGATCCAGCAGGCAGCATGGAAGCTGCGCAGCCCACCCGCACCGTCCTTGAGGTTCGGGTGTGTCGCGTAGGGCGTGTCGTTGTGCCTCTGATGCGCCCGCACACGCTCATCGATCTTCTCAATGATGAACTCTGCGGCTGGCATCGTGGACCAGAGGCGGCTGGTCAGATCTGCGGGCCCCTCCGGAGCCCCGGCAAGGTAACGGCAGTCGAGAAGGCTGGATCGGGTCTTTCCGTCCAGCCCTGCAATGGAAAACGGAAGTAGGTAGGAGTATCCGACCTGGATGCCCAATTCGTCGCCAAAAACAGTGTGGATTCGTCTGAATAGCTTCTTGACGGCATCGTCCTGCTCTGGTGAAGATGCGCTCAAGGGGAAGAGCGTGATATCGATGTCGGATCCAGGGGAGAGCTCGCTTCTGCCGTAGCCGCCCGATGCCAGCAGGGTCATGCTGGCCGGCTCATTTA
>JALGYA010000275.1 GCA_029824475.1 Fimbriimonadia bacterium
GGTGACTGCCGCGCCAGTCTGCATCCCCATGCTCCCCGCGAACGCAAGCACCATCAGACGGGACAGCAGCGGCCACATGATGATCGATCCGACACCATAAACCGGCCCCTGCTCATTGCTGGTGACAAGGAGCGCCTTGATCGCAAGCAGGCCGAGTACTGAGAGCCCGAAGATGATCCCCATCTCCTGCCCCAGAGGCCAGACAGCGCTATCGCGAGGCCAGGAGGGTGTCATCAGCGCAAGAACAAACGCCAAGCCGGTGAACAGGGCTCCGATCCCGACAAACTCAACCCGCCTCAGCCGCCATCCAGCGCAGATGAGCAGCAGTGCGTAAAGGGCCTGCGGGATCACGAGACTGCCTTCAGTCGGAGTCAAGTCTGTATTGCCCAGCCGGTACATCAGCAGCACGGCAAGCGGCCAGCCAATCAATGAGGCCAGCACGATCACCATGTGCTGAACCGTGTCCTTCAGGGACATCGCCCAGATCGTCGCGCCCATGGCGACCAGGATCGAGCTGAGCATGCCGACGTCTATCCATTGCTCAGGCTGAGCCTGCGCTTGAACAGCGAGATACATGCAAATCGCGGCCATAGATTGGACTGCAGAAAGCCAGATTGCACCGGACCTCAACGAAGAATCCGGCTTGAAATAAAACTTGCCGAGCATCGCCGCCGCCATGCCCAATCCGGCATAAGTGAATAGACCAGCCGCATACTCGAATCCGAGCGGAACGATGAGCGTGAGAACAAAGGTTCCCGAGAGGAGAAGTCTTCGCTTTGCCACGTCCATCATGGGGAGGTACCAAGCAGCGCACAGGGCCAATCCCAGCCCAGCGTTTAGAATCGAGACGGTCAACGAAGGGACAACATCCCAAAGCAGCAGCGGCATCGTAGTCGTGAGCAGCACGAGCGCAGGAATGGAGATCGCATTCTCATCTGCTGCCCAATGCTCGTACTTGATCACGAAGATTAGCAGCGCAAGCAGGCCGTGGCCATAGATACCAGCCAGCGACAGAGCATAGTGCTCCCCGTTCACATGGATCGGCAGAAGGGCGAACTGAGAGACTGCCCACAGCACCCAGGCGAGATCGCGCCACTTGTTTTTGAGCGCAAGAACGGCGCACGGAACCGTGATCAACGCAACCAGAGCAAACTCGAGCACGAAGTTGTTCTCGCTCACCGGGAAGAACGATGTCACGAGGCCACCGAGAAGGCCAATCACCCAGAATGACTTCGACGAGCGCCAGAATCCGAACCCCACGTTGACCAGGCTTAATACCGCGAAGGCGGCGACAAGCCCTTCCCCGGTCAAGATGTCTTTAGAGAGATGCGCGCCAGCGAAGCTGATGTATAGCCCGCATGCTCCGCCGCCGATCAGGACCTGGCCAAAATCTTCTCGCTCGTTGATCTTTTTGAGGCCAAAGACGACGAATCCGAGGCAGAGCAGGATCTCGCCAGCAAACTGGATTGGCGGCGTGATATAGCCACTAGTAATAGCCCAGTTCACCAAGTAGATGATGCCGAGCAGGCACAGAACGATCCCGATACGCGGCAAGACCTTGCTTCCGAACTGGAACTCGGTGTCTGGCTTTTCCTTGGGGGCCGGAGCAGCCTTGGATGTTGAGCTCGACTGTCCGGCTTTTACAGACTCACTAATGAAAACAGGCCGCTTTGGTGCTTCAACCTTGGGCTGCTTTTTATGAGCTTCAAGAACCGGCGGAGGTTCCGTACGTACAGGGTTGCCCTGCTCAAGTTTCGCCAGCCGGTTTTCAAGGCTGTTCAGCCTCGTCATCAGTTTCTGAAATTGTTCGTCAGACACTATCGTCCTCTCCTGCTGCCAAGCCCTGCCTATAGTCTACGACGGAATGGAGATTCAGTCTGCCGCCTGGGATCGTTTTGGCTTCGTGTTGCCGGCTATTGCTAGGGCGATGCCGCCGAGCGTGACAACAGATGAAACTGCAAGCGTTGCCGTGATCTGCTCAGACAACAGAAGTGTCCCCGCCAATGCAGCGATGATCGGGACAGAGAGCTGAGAGACGGCCGCACGCAGTGAGCCGAGGGCGGGAATCACCTTGTACCAGACAATGTAGCCAAGGCCTGATGTTATTGCGCCAGAGAGGACAGCCCACCAGATTCCGGCTGCCGTCGGTTCACTGCCTGATGGAATCACAAAGTAGACGACTATGGCCAGTGGGGCTGCGATCAGGAAGTTGCCCGCCGTAGTCGCCCCAGCATTTTCCGCCTTCTTCCCCAGAAGGCTATAGAAGCCCCACGCGACACCGGATGCCGCCATCAGGCACGCAGCCTTAAAGGATGGAGCGGAGACACTTGGCAAGACCAGATAAACAAGACCTGCCAGCGCGACGACCGCGCCTATGATCTGCTGCGGCTTGAATCTCTCCCCAGCCATCAACCCAGCAGCGATCATCGTGATCTGTACCGAACCAAAGAGGATCAGTGCACCTGTTCCGGCTGTCAGGTCGAGGTAGGCGAGGGAAAAAGCGATCGCGTAGCCAAACAAGACCAATCCTGACCGCCAGTCGAACGAGCCTTTTGGCATCTTTCCGCCTCTTGGGATCGCAATGACGAGCCAAAGGAAAACAGCACCCGCGAGGATGCGGACTGTTGTAAATGTGACCGGATCGATGGCTCCCTCGCGTATCGCGACCCGTGCCAGAAGCGAATTCGCAGCAAATGTGACCATCGTCACGATCGTGAGTAGGATCGTGGTGGTCATCGAGCGTGAGGACGCGGAGGAAGAATCAGCCATACTGCGAGTTCTAAGAACAATCCTGCCCTATTTTCAAGAAGTATCGCCAAGACGCTGAGAGTCTTCACAGATACCAGCAAGGCAACGGCGGACTGAGGTCAGCAAGTGTGCGTCCTTCTACGGTCAGGCTGCGTCTGACCACTGGGAAGGCGATGCAAAACCGGTATATCCAGCTGGCGATCTTAGCCTTGATCACTCTGATTTTCGGCTGGGCTTCGCTGGCGTATCCATTCGGTCCTGATCAAGGTGTCTTTGCTCAGATCGGAAGGACGATTCTTCAGGGTGGTCTGCCGATCAGGGATGCGTTTGATGTCAAGCCGCCTGTCATCTATCTTCTCTATGCACTGGCCGAGGGCATGTTCGGCCCAAACCTCTGGTCGATCAGAGTGCTCGACTTACTCGCCGTCTTCTTGACATCGACCTGTCTCCTCAACATCTTCAAGGATAGGAGGCAAGGCCTGACCGCGGCCGCTCTCTATCCAGTCGTCTATTTCATCTGTTTCAGCTACCCTGACACCGCCCAGACTGAGAGCTTCTCGAACCTGTTTTGCACTCGCAGGGGCGGCCGCCTCGCTGGCCATCCTTACGAAAACAACGAACGTTCTGCTGACCATCCCGCTCCTCGTCATGGCGTTTCGAGCCTCACCCAAATTGCACTGGCCATTTCTGATTGGCGGCCTTGTGCCGGTTGCGGGCATGTTCCTCTGGTACTGGGCACACGGTTCGGTTGGCACTATCTTTGAAATGTATGCATTTCAGAGCGAATATGGCGGAAAGAACTTCTCATCAATGGGCGGGTTTTTCGTTGACGCTTTCCTTCTCTACTTCAAGCCATTCACCGCCCTAACGCTCCTGATAATCCTCGGATGCGTGCTCACCTGGCCAATGATCCGATCGAAAGAACCCGAGCGGGCAGTGGCTGCGACGTGGTTCTTGGTCGCTCTCATAACCGTTCTTCTCCAAATGAGATTCTACGGCTATCACTTCGTCCTGATAGCCCCCGGAGTCTGCTGCCTCTTTGCCGTCACGTGCAGCCCAGATCGTACGAAGTTGGACCCGCGTCTACGCCTGTTGGTACCGCTCACCGTGTTCGCATTAGCACTTGTAAATATCAAGCCGCTCGTGCTGACCACAAGGCTTCTCACAGGAGGTATCGGACAGGCAGATTTCGGAGAGAAGATCACTCATCCGGTCTGGTACAGCGTTCCAAACACCTTTGGCGTGGTGGATTGGATAAACGAAAATGGCTATTCGGGCACACCGCTCACGTCGACGCGTTCAATCCGGCGATCTATTGGATGGCAAACCTGACGCCAGTTTCAAGACACATAAACACCGCTCCCATCTACAGCGAGGTGCAGATTTCAGCTGCCCTCCGAGTTGAGTGGATGGACGAAGTCTCCGCAGACATGGAACGAAATCCGCCAACAATCATCGTCCGCCACTTCAATCCAAATGAGACCGTCGGTGAAGACTACGATCTTCGGCATATCTCAGGAGGATTTGAGGTCTACACGCTGAGAGCCGGCCCTGCCGAACTAGGGCATATTCCGCCAGCACCGGACCCAACGGCTGAAACCCCCGGTGAGCTTGGTCAATAATCAATCTGTACTTTTCAGTCAAGTTGCCGCGAATCCAGGATTCCGGACGTCATAGAGACTGATTGAAAGCGACAGCACGCCTGACATCGTGCGGGATGACAACACGACGTGCCGACCGAACACAAAGACGAACTGAAGACTGCAAAGGGCATGCCTTTCGGGGCCTTCTTCCTCTCGACTTTTGCCCAGCTGGCAATGGCGCTGATCATCTTTCGGCTCTTCTTTCCTGAGACGTTTGCGCATGAGTTCTCTCGGCCTTGGCACGTGGTCGGCTGGACTGCGCTCATCGGCATTCCGCTCAGCTTGTTCGAGTATCTCTACCATCGCTACCTCCTGCATTCGGCTGTTCTTCCTTTCCTCGGCTCCATGCATCGTGCGCACAGTCACCACCATGGACTGACCAATGTCAAGGCTCCGGTTACACCAAACGAGCCAGTCAAGATGGTGCCCGTCGAGAACGAGTACCCGATCGAGCATGAGCACCAAGAAGAGTCGATGATGTTCCCTGCCTACGCGGCAACCATTTTCTTTGCCATCTTCCTTCTGCTTTTCGGCCTTCCACTGAAGCTGATCTTCCCTGCTGCACCCATCGTAGTCAGCACTCTGTTCTGCGTGACGCTCTGCTATGGCGGCTACGAGGTCTGGCATGCGATCACGCACCTCTCGTTCGAGCGATTCTGGAAGCCTGCGATGGAGAAGCGCGGCATCGGCAAAATGATGCGGCACGCCTACGGATTCCACTTGATGCACCACTGGAGACCGACGTGTAACCTTGCGGTGGTCGGCCTCTGGGGAGTCGCGGTTTGGGACTATGCGTTTGGCACACACCGGCGGCCCGAGAACCTCCCTGTCGGCGGCGGCGAAGTTCGGTTCATCGATGCTGAGCTCAAGAAGCCACGCTTCCCTATCGGCCTGATGGACAGAGCCGGCAAGAAGTGCCACAAGGCGGCGAGGACGCTTGAGCAGAAGCTCAAAAAGTTCTTCACCTGGCGGAAGAAGCCTAGCGGCTCACGAAGTTGAAGTCAGTCTCGTTGTGCTGAAACTGCATTTCGGCCACGTGGTTCTGCACACGCCCAGCTCTAGAGCCCCTCTCCGGGGCGATTCTTAGGATTCGGAGCCCGCTGAAATTGACCGCGTAGCCCTGTGTGCCATCGCTGCTCGCAACGTTGATCATCCCTCGTTTAGGAGCAGAACGCGGCACCTTGAGCCATCGCTGCCATTCAGCCAAGTCCTGCGTAGGGAAAGTCACCTTGATTCGACCGAGTCCATCGGGATCCGACTGCGAGAAGAGTCCACGCTTGAGTGTGATATTTGCCACCTTGTGCACTCGCGCTGTGGGAAGATCACCGATCGTAAGTCTAAAATTGCTCGCCAGCCACTGCTTTCTCGCTAGCGCGATTCTGCCTTCTCTCCGCTCACCATTTCCGCGATGGCTCTTGACCCTTTTCGGCTTGATTTCGACTGCGAGGTTTGCTGTCCTTTTCGAGGCCTTGTCGAGTGCAGGGAGGGTGACGCTCGTAATGCTGGCATCCACAAATTGCCTCATGGAAATCGACTTGTAGTCGGAATCACAGGCATGAATCTCGCCGCTCTTTGTCACGTGGCCAGTGTCGAAGCTCGCACGAATCCACTCGTAGAGGCCTTCGGACATGCCGGCGCTCGCCATAATAATCACCTTGGTCTGAGAGGGCTTAACTTGCGAACCTGGCGGCAGGTTTGAAGAGGCCTCTGACCACCCGGCCGATCGGCCATCGAGCATGAGGTTGAAGAACTCAGCCTTGGCCGCTCCTCGGCTTTGACCGGCGTGTGCAGTGGATACAACCCCCAGGATGAGGGCAACAGAGAAGAGCGGCTTAGTCATAAATTGCCTCTGTTACTGCTGACTGCGGCACTCGGATCATTGTTCCTCCGATGCCTCTTCCTCGGGCGATTGATTGACAAAGACCGGCTCCATTTTCTCTTTTTCAAAGCAGCCGCCTAATGCGATGATGCTGATGAAGAGAAGAAGAATCCTGATTGTCATGCCTTCAGGATATGGCACTTTTTGAGCAGACGCCAGCACCGGGTCAGATTTACTGCTGATTCTTCAGTTCTAGCCATCTCATCAACGCCAAATCAAACGCCTTAGGCTCCTCGAAATTTGGAGAGTGCCCACTCTCCTCGAAGATCCCAATCGTGATGTCATC
>JALGYA010000276.1 GCA_029824475.1 Fimbriimonadia bacterium
GCAGGTCATGGACATGAGCAGAACATTGAAGCGTCTGACCCGTCTATTGGCTTAGCAATGACCCCTAAGAGGGCATGGAAAGGGGTGTGGTTCACTGAAGAATCGTGTGTTGCACACCTCAAGAAAACAACAAGCAGTTGGCGGTTGAGCGGTCGCTCAGCCGCCTTTTTTCATCTTTAAAACAGCCGTCACCGGAAAATGATCGCTCGGGTAGGAAGCACCGCCTTTGGTCATCAGCACCTCCGCACTTTTGGCCTTGAACGCCGGGCTGATCCAGATTCCATCGATCTTGCCGCTGCGCCAGCCCTCACTTTGCCAACCGTTGAAGGTGTGCGGCTCCTCCGCACCCGGATGAGCAGCCAACCAGGAGTCTCGCATTCCGCCATCCTCAAGCGTCTTCATCGCCTTGTTTGAGAGATTGGCGTTGAAGTCCCCCATGAGAATCAGCGGACGCTTCTGAAGCCTCTTGAGAATCAGCTCCGCACTCTTCTCTCGCGCCGGCTGAGATTCGTGATCCCAATGCGTGCAGGCCGCTCGCACCTGAAGGCCATCAGACTTGCGAGAGATATCCGCCCACGTGCAGACGCGCGTGTTGTAGTGATCCCAAGTGATGCTTCCCACCACGTCAGGAGTGTCTGAGAGCCAGAACATGCCGTACTGCTCGATGTCCCAGGTGTCGGTCTTCACGAAGAGGGCCGCGTATTCACCCTTTGTCCCACCGTCCTCCCTAGCTCTGCCCAGGAGCGTATATCCGGGAAGCACCTGCTTGATCTCTTCAAGCTGAAACTGGAGAACCTCCTGCAGCCCGATGATGTCGGCGTCCTGTGACTCAATCAGCTTGAGCGCGTCTTCGCGGCGATGCGGCCAGGAGTTCTCTCCGTCGTTAGCCGTTCCATATCGGATGTTGAAGGTCATCACTTGGATCGGCTGGGCGGTGGTCATGAGTATCGCGGCGGCGGCGGTCAGCAGCATAGGCGCTCTCCTATTCTATCCCGGCGGTCAGAGCCAAGGGGATGCGAGCTTGCACATGTGCGCTGCGGCCTTCGAGATGAGACTGCGCTTGGCGAAGTCCTCAGGGCGGTGGAGAGAGGAGTGGGCCAGGTCTTGATCGAAGGCCTGCGTCAGTTCTCGGGCTAAGACCAGGTCATTGATCGCGATGCTGCATTCAAAGTTGCCCTTGAGTGCTTTCCAATCCATGTTCGCAGAGCCGAAGACCACGTCACCCCGGTTATTCCAAGCCGCCTTGGCATGCATGTACTTCCCTTTGTACCGATACACTTCCCCACCTGATTGCGTGAGTTTGTGTGCATGGATCGGATTCGCGGCGTCGATGATCGGCATCCGTGTTTTGTCGCTGAGCAGGACTCTAACCTTCACTCCCGCCGCTGCCTGCGAACGCAGGGCATTGAGAATTTCCCTGTCCGGGATGAAGTACCAGCTGCGAATATAGACCGCTTCTTCTGCATCCAGGATGACTCCCAGCAGCGCACGACGAATGTCTCTTCTCTGCTTCGGGACAGTCAGCCAGATTTGGGCATCGCCCGCATGCAGCCTGGACAGATGGAAGCCAGGTTTATCTGAAGTGGCGTCCGGGCTGAACTGCTCGATGAAGTCGTAAACGTCATGGAATGCGCTGCCCAGTTCTCCGGTCAGCACGAGGTTGTGATCCGACCACTCCAAGTAGTGATCAGCGATGTTCGAGCCGCCGATGTAAGCCCGGCTGCCATCTACCGCACACACCTTGAGGTGGAGTCTATTGGACCGGTTCAGGCGATGCCCTTCCGGTCGGAAAATGTCAACTTCTACACCCGACTGCGCCAGATCATCAAGCATCTGATGATTGCGAATCGCATGCTTCGGCTCGTCCAATATGAGCCCAAATTCATCCACCATCAGCCGAACTTTCACCCCCGCGTTTGCCTTCTCGCTGAGAGCCAGCGCCAGCTTGTTCGCCCACTCACCAATGTCGAACGTGAAGTACATCATCGAAATGCACTCCTGAGCAGATTTCACCCCGTCCAGCAGCTCTTCATAGAACTGCTGGACATTGGTGTGGAGGTGGGATTGAGTGGCGATGTCCTATTAAAGCACGCAGCCCGCCTTAGCGGGCTGCGTCGTCGATGATTCGCGAGATCCTGAACAACGCTTTGTTCGTGGTGACATAAACGTCGCCAGATTTGTTGACAGTCACTCCATAGATGCTGTTGAAGTAGGCCGAAGATCCAGGCCCATCTTCGTAGGGAGCACTACCCGCATCAGCAACAGTTCTGGTTTCGCCGGTCGTCGGCGAAATCCTTCTCAGCGAGTCATTGGACCAATCGGTCACATAGATATAGCCTGATGAGTCACAAGCGATTTCATACAGCTCCTGGAATCTTGCGGTTGAGCCTGAAGCTGAATCCACGTGACCTGATGTGCCGTCACCCGCGACTGTCGTGACCATACCGGCTGGAGTCATTCTGCGCACCCTTCTATTGTCTTGGTCCGCGATGTAGAGATTTCCATCAGGCCCTTCAGCGATGCCGACCGGCACATAGAAGCGAGCTGAGCCGCCGAATGCGTCAGTATGCCCTGCCCCACCATGGCCAGCGGCTAGGCTGACATCCCAATGCAAAGGGTTGTCTGGATTTGAGCCAGCCAGCCTTAGTCGCCGAACACTCTGGTTCCCTGTCTCAGTCACGAACAGATGGCTGTCATCCTCAGTCACGACAAGCCCGGTCGGGGAGCTGAATTGGGCGACCGTGCCATCTCCATCTGTATAGCCTGATGTTCCAGTGCCTGCGATGACTCTCACCTGCCAGTTACTCGGATCAGTGCGATCCGCCCAGGAGTTGATGAGGCTGAGCCGTGCGATGACATGACTTGAAGAGTCTGCGACGTAGACCACAGTGCTGTCGGGATTCACATCGATCCCCCTAACGGCCCTGAACGAGACTAGGTCGCCGGTCGTGCTAGTCGGCGAGCCATACCTGGACCGGTCACCTGCAATCGTATGGACCGAGCCATCTGGAAGCACCATTCTGATCGACCGATTGCCTGAATCAGAAACAAAGATTGTGCCGTCTTCAGACGCGGCCGTATGGTACGGATCGTTAAAGAGTGCACCAGGCCCTGAACTGTCAGCATGACCTGTGAATGCTGCGTCTCCTGCAATGAGTCTCACGTAGACATTGTCTGAACCTGCATGAGGTGCTCCTGTAGTCAGAACGGCGTCAAGCAGTGCTGGCAGTTCAGTTTCACCTTCGACAGACATTACGAACTCAAATGCCGCGACGTCCTCTGGAATCGCAAAAGCCCACTCGTTAAGCGCCATGGTCGCTCCACCAGCAATTCCCCCTTCTGGTGAATAGCTGAAATAGGGCCGAGTGTTGGTTCCGTCATTGTAGGCTC
>JALGYA010000051.1 GCA_029824475.1 Fimbriimonadia bacterium
CATGGATCGCGGCGGGCTGGTCGGTGCTGACGGCCCGACACACCACGGCGCCTTTGATCTCAGCTTCCTCGGCTTGATCCCGAACATGACGCTCTGCGCGCCGCGCGACGGAACCGAGCTGCGAGAAATGCTCCGGTTTATGGCCGACTACGATGACGGCCCAACCGCTGTCCGATATCCGCGGGGCAGCTCACCGGCTGACCTTCCGGAAGAGAGGACACATATTGAATTGGGCAAGGCTGAATTCCTTGGCTGCGTCGGCGGAGACAAGCCCGATGTGACGCTCTGCGCGATCGGATCGATGGTCGGCTACGCTTGGGAGGCAGCAAAGCTGCTTGCGGAAAATGGCACATGCTGCGCAGTCGTTAATGGTCGATGGGCGAAGCCGATCGATGCAGAATTGATCGGCCACTGGGCCAAGAAGGCTGGCCGTCTGGTCACCATCGAAGAGAACGTCCAGCGAGGTGGATTTGGCGAGGCAGTTCTCGCTGCCTTAGTGGATGCTGGAATGGATGGATTTGAGGCGACAGTTATGGCGCTGCCAGACGAGTTTATTCCGCACGGTTCACAGGCGGAGCTTCATGCTGATCTCGGTCTGGATGCTGCTGGCATCGCTGGATCAGTTGAGCTGCTGGTGAAGAGCTAGTTCAAGAGGGAAGTAGAGGCCCGGACAGGTTCGCCTGTCGCTGGTAATCTGAACGACCACCCTCTATGAACAGCTTCAGCACAAAAAAGACCGCAAATCTCGCCGGAAACGATCGTACGATCTACAGCCTCAAGGCTCTTGAAGAGCAGGGCTACAACCTTGACCGCCTCCCTTATTCGCTCAAGGTGCTGCTTGAAAACCTTCTTAGGCACGAAGACGGCAAGAAGGTCGATAAGGGCGATATTGAAGCCCTGCTGAACTGGGATTCCCAGGCCAAGCCGACTCGAGAGATCGCGTACACACCATCACGAGTGCTGCTGCAGGACTTCACGGGTGTGGCCTGCGTTGTGGACCTCGCCGTCATGCGAGATGCGATGGCGGAGCTGGGCGGTGACCCGGGCAAGATCAACCCGCTGCAGCCGGTGGAGCTGGTCATCGACCACAGTGTTCAGGTCGATGCCTACGGCAGCGATGCTGCCCACATGATCAACCTCGACCTGGAGTTTCAGCGCAACGCTGAGCGGTACCAGTTCCTGAAGTGGGGCAAGCTCGCCCTCGACAATTTCAAAGTCGTCCCGCCGAACACGGGCATCTGCCACCAGGTGAACCTGGAGTATCTGGGCCGCGTGGTGTTCGATCAGGACGGCACAGCCTTCCCCGACACGCTCGTCGGCACAGACTCACACACAACGATGATCAATGGCATCGGCGTCCTAGGGTGGGGCGTTGGCGGCATTGAAGCTGAGGCTGCAATGCTCGGCCAGCCTGTGCCGATGCTGCTCCCGCAGGTGGTCGGCTTCGAGCTCAAGGGCAAGCTGAGCGAAGGCGCAACAGCGACAGACTTGGTTTTGACAATCGTCGAAATGCTCCGAAAGCACGGCGTTGTCGGCAAGTTTGTTGAGTTTTTTGGTGAGGGCATCGCTGGACTCCCGCTGGCAGACCGAGCGACAATTGCAAACATGGCGCCAGAGTACGGCGCGACATGCGGCATCTTCCCGATCGACGACGAGACGATGCGGTACCTGACGATCAGCGGTCGAGAGGAAGGTCACATCGCACTCGCGAAGGATTACCTGCAGCAGCAGGGCATGTATCACAGCGCTGCGACTCCGACTGCTGAATACAGCTCCGTTGTCACCCTCGACTTGGCAGACGTCGAGCCGAGCGTCGCCGGCCCGAAGCGCCCGCAGGATCGATCCATTCTCAGCGAGGCCAAAGATAGCCTTTACGCAGCGTATCCAAACGCTCACCCAGGCGAGAACGACTCGGCAAGCGGCTCAGATGAATTGACACATTCGAGCGTGGTTATCGCGGCCATCACGAGCTGCACCAACACCAGCAACCCGAGCGTCATGCTCGCCGCTGGACTGGTCGCTCGCAAAGCCCGTGCCCTCGGCATCAAGCCGAAGCCGTGGGTGAAGACTTCGCTCGCTCCTGGCTCCAAGGTCGTCACTCGATACCTCGAGCAGGCTGGTGTTCTGGAAGACTTGGCATACGTCGGCTACGACGTGGTTGGATACGGCTGTACAACCTGCATCGGCAACTCCGGCCCGCTGCCGGAAGAGGTCAGCAAGGAAGTTGATGACCGAGACCTCACTGTTGTGAGCGTCCTCAGCGGCAACCGAAACTTTGAAGGCCGTATCAGCTCGCAGGTCAAGGCAAACTACTTGATGTCACCTCCGCTGGTCGTTGCCTACGCGCTTGCCGGCACGTTCGACATCGACATCACGAAGGATGCGATCGCGCAGGATCAGAATGGCAACGACGTGTTCCTCAAGGACATCTGGCCAAGCCAGGCTGAGGTCGCAGACACCGTCGAGAAGAACATCACGCGCGAGATGTACACGAAGGAGTACGCGAGCGTATTCGATGGCGACGAAAAGTGGAAGGCGGTTGAAGCGAGCGGCAGCAGTCGATTCGATTGGGATCTGTCATCGACTTACATCCAGAAGGCTCCGTTCTTTGAAGGTATGGGCCCTGAGGCACCAGAGGAAGTTGCAGAGCTCTCCGGCCTCAATGTGATCGCCAAGCTGGGTGACACGGTGACAACGGATCACATCAGCCCCGCTGGTGCGATCAACGCGGACTCGCCTGCTGGCAAGTATCTGATCGACCGGGGCGTCCGCCCACATCTGTTCAACTCCTACGGCACTCGCCGAGGAAGCCACGACGTGATGATGCGAGGCACATTCGCGAACGTCCGACTCCGAAACCAGATGGCCCCCGGTACGGAGGGCGGCTGGACGACCTTCCTGCCGACAGGCGAGGTGATGTCGATCTACGACGCAGCTGTCAAGTACGGCGAGACCGAGAGCGGCCTCATCGTTCTTGCGGGCAAGGAGTACGGAACCGGTTCAAGCCGAGACTGGGCAGCCAAGGGAACGCGGCTCCTCGGAATCAAGATCGTGCTGGCTGAGAGCTTCGAGCGAATCCACCGGTCCAACCTCGTTGGTATGGGTGTACTTCCGCTCGTCTTTGCTGAAGGTGACACTGCAGACTCGCTCGGCCTCACCGGTCAGGAAGAGTACGCGCTGGTCGGCCTGAAGGACGCTGTAAAGAACGGCTTCTCAGGGGGCAAGACGCTCACGATGCACGCAACAACGGAAGACGGAACGACCACGAAGTTCGACGTTGTCGTCCGCCTCGACACTCCGACTGAAGTCGATTACTACCGCCACGGCGGTGTGCTTCAGTACGTGCTCCGCAGCCTGCTAAGCTAGAACCTAAAAGCCCTTCCGGTCTATTCGGAGGGGCTTTTTTGCGTCTCACGCCGCCTGGCTGGACGGGCGGACTCCTTTGGTAACTATCAGACATACTGAGCGGTAAGAGATCGATAGGAGACCTTGATGAAGACAGATCCGGTGTGGGTAGTGATTTGGTGGCAGGTGGACCGAGAGGACCAGCATGAGCTTGCGGAGGCGATCCGAGAGACGCGACATTGGGCGCGCCGTGCTCCAGGCTTTATCAGGGCAATTGTCGTGCGAAGCCTGGAAGGCAAGAGGATCACGATCATGGCCCGATGGAACACCGAAGAAGACTACAACCGGTACATCAAGGACCCTGAGTACGTGAAGGCTGCCAACAAGATCAAAGAGATGATCAACGCTGGCAAGGCGACCTACGAAGCCTGTGTCTGCGAACAGGTCGTGGAAGTCATGCCGGGCGTCGGCGACTGATCCTTCCCCTTAAATAGAAAAGCCTCCTGCCAGCTCATGCCGGCAGGAGGCTTTTTTGGTTTAGTCGATCCAGTCGGCGACGAAGACGTTGGTGTCTCCGTGCTCTTTGCCGTTTCGGTTGGAGGCGAAGATCAGCTTCTTGCCGTCGCGGCTGAACATCGGGAATCCGTCGAAGTCCTCTTGGTATGTGATCCTCTTCAGGCCGGTGCCATCTGTGTTGATCAAGTAGAGGTCAAACTCTCGGCCTCTCGGGTCGTCCATGTTTGAGCAGAAGATGATCTGCTTGCCGTTGGGATGGATGAAGGGAGCGAAGCTGGCGCCGGGAAGGTCTGTCACCTGGCGCTTGTTTTCGCCGTCCGAATCCATCAGCCAGAGGTCCATGCGGCTCGGGCGAACGAGGTTCATCTTCCAGAGCCGGAGGTAATCGGCTCGTTCTTCTGCGTTCTTGAAGGAGGGCGCTCGTCGGTAGACGATCTGCTCGCCGTCCCAGCTTACGAACGGGCCGCCATCGTAGCCGAAGTCATAGGTCAGTCGCTTGATGTTGTTCCCATCGAGGTCGGACCGATAGATTTCGAGGTCGCCGTCAAACCCGCCCGTGAAAGTCATGTAGCTGCCGTCAGGTGAGATGGTGGTCTCAGCAACGTAGCCTCGCTTGGTGATGACTGTTTCGATGCCTGTGCCGTCAGGGCGGACTCGGTAGAGGTCGAAGTCCGGGTTGACCATCCAGACGTAGCCCTGGCTCATATCAGACTTGGCCTGCGGGCCAGGGTTCTTTTTGTGGGTGGAGCTGAAGTAGATCCACTCCCCATCCGGGCTGAAGTAGGAGCAGGTGGTGCGGCCGAGGCCGGTGCTCTTGAGCTTCTTGTTCGAGCCGTCCACGTTCATAGTGAAGATCTGCTCGTCCGGGAAGCCGGGCTGCGTGGACTGGAAGATGATCTGAGTACCGTCCAGGTTCCAATAAGCCTCAGCGTTCTGCCCACCGAAGGTGAGCTGCCGGATATTGGCGAGGTGACTCTCTTTTTCGTGAGCGGTTGCGGGGGCGCTGTCGGGCCAGCCTGCGAACACCTGACTGTTGTCCTGGGCTGCGACTAAAACTGCAAATGCTGTCAGCATCACCTGTCAGTTTTCCATGCCGCGGTACAGGGTCCCAATGACCGTGCTGATGATCACCTGCCTAGCCTAATCACCGCCCGTCTTGTGCGGTATTGTAGACGCCGGAAGCGCCTCCGTAGCTCAATGGATAGAGCTGCTCCGTCCTAAGGAGAGGGTTGGGGGTTCGAATCCCTCCGGGGGCGCCACTTCCACCCTGAGTCGGGCCATGACAAACTTCGGTCGCAGAAGAAAAGTTTTCGAGCGAAGCCTGATCGGTACATGGTCAATCGTCGGGCTCATCGGCATCGGATTCCTGCTGAGCTTTTTTTCAAACGGCCAGTGGTTCGCCGCAGCGGCTCTTCCGGCCTCCGGCTCTTTCACCGAACCGTGGAGGCTATTCACTTACGCGGCCGTGTCTGGGCCAGGCGCCTTTATTGGGACCCTACTGGTTGGCTATTGGGCTTATGTGACCTGCCCCTTTCTTGAACGAGAGGTCAAGACGGCTGGCCTTCTTGCAGCATTTCTCAGTGCCGTGGTCGGCACGGGGCTGATGTTTGCCGTCGGCAATCTGATCGAGCAGGGCGCTCGACCGCTCTACGGAGCATGGCCGGCCATCGTCGCACTCACGGTGGTGTGGTGTTCCAGAAGCCCGGAAATGGTGATCCGAGTCTTCTTCTGCATCCCGATCAAGCTGAAGTGGCTTGCGCTCGTTTTGGGGCTTGGCATCTTTTTTAGCTACGGAACCACCTCTCTTGCTGTTGGATCGCTGATGGTTCTTCCGATTCTCGCTGCCTGGCTGTGGGGCTTGGATCGCCTGCCCGTCCCCTACGGACGCCCCAAGTTCGACAAGGCGAGGCTGCAGAAAAAAGAGGACACAGAGTTCCACGACTTCATGGACAAGGTCCGCGAGAAAGAGCAGGACCGGAAAGAGCGGGAAGAACTCAAGCGGCTTCTTGAGTCAAGCCTCGACGACGACCAGGATGCCTGACCCGGTTATCCACAGGGTGTGAATAAATCATCGATTTTCCTGATGCTTTTTTGGAAAGCATGCCCTATAATTTATTCAAGTCCAAAGGACGACACGGCAAGCGACTCCGGTCGCAAATTGAGAGGCATTTATGTTTTTCAAGAGCCGCTAGACCAGAGGAAAGACTGGAGAAACCAGCACCGCCGTAAAAAGCGAAGTTCTTTCGAGAACGCTGGAGGATTCCGGGCCGAAGATGGCACAAAGATCGACCGCAAGGAAGATCGTCATCCTTGGAGTCGCTGGGAGGCGATCGGTGGAACAGCTCCGGCAGTTTTATCGCGACCACAGCGAGATGGATGGATGAAAATCTGTCCAGACGAAGAGTAGGCGAAAGCCCAAATTCGGGTCCGGAGGACCAAGGCGGATGGCTTCGGCCATCGACCTGAAGCGGCAGCAATAGCCGCGGAAGGGCCGGAAGTCCGAACGACAGACTGGAAACGACAGCTTTGTCGAAAAGACAAGCTCCCTAGGGAGTGCTGCACGATCTGGAATGCCGATGGCAATATGGCTGTGCAATTGAACAGTCGCCGACGGCGGTTCGCTGAAAGCGGGCTGGATAATAGGGTCAAACCTGGCGTCCTCCGCAAGATGTGAACAGGGCGTGCTTAATTGCCTGTCCATCGGAAAGCGGCCAACGCCGCGGAACGTAAATGGCTAGCCTGAGGAGGCCTTGGTCGATCGGGATTGCTGCTAGTCCAACCTTGCAGCACTCGAGAAGACGGAGGCCTCCCAACTTTTTAAGGGAGGCCTAATTCGCGTCTGCACTACTTTGCGAGAGCAGCGTCGATTGCTGCGAGCAGTTTCTTGTTGTCAGGCTTGGTCTGCGGGCTGAATCGGGCCGCCACCTGGCCATCCTTGCCGATCACGAACTTCGCGAAGTTCCATTTAATGTCGCCCTGCTTGTCGGTGGCGTTGATCAGCCATTTGTAGAGCGGGTGGATGTCGTCGCCCTTCACGCTGATTTTTGAGAACATCGGAAAGGTCACGCCGTAGTTTTCCGTGCAGAACGCGCTGATCTCCTTGTCCGATCCTGGCTCCTGATTGCCAAAGTTGTTCGCTGGGAATCCAAGCACCACGAGCCCCTCCTTCTTTTTGGAGTCGTACAGGCTCTGCAGCCCTTTATATTGCGGCGTCAGGCCGCACTTGCTGGCCGTGTTGACCACGAGCAGCACCTTTCCCTTGTACTTTTTGAGGGGCGTGGCTTCGCTCTTGATGGAGTACATCGTGAAGTCGTGGATCGATTTTTCGGCTTCTGTGTTGTTCATGATAGCTGCACTGAACGCTGCGGCTGCGAGGATCGTCATAGCCACATTGTACGCGCATCGCTGTACAATGAAGGCACAAGCCACAAAATGAAGCTTCCGCAGACACTTCGTGGGGGGGCTGCACGCCCTTGGATCGTGCTCGGACTCAGCTCAGTTTTTCTGGGCAGTGCTGCCTTGATGCGGCCGACCCACGCTGCTCCGGCCGAGCAGGACACAGCAAAACTGAACCGGGATCTGGAGCGATCTGTGGGGAAGCTCTTCACCAAGTATTGCGCTGACTGCCATGAAGGCAGCGATGCCCCAGGCGGGTTCGCTGTCGACGGGCTCGACTCAGTCAATGATGTTCTCGCCAACAAGGACGGCTACCACAAGGCTGCGGCAATGATCCGCACGTCGATCATGCCGCCGGACGGCATGCCGATGCCGGATCGGAAAGAGGTCCTGCAGATGGTGGAGTGGCTTGAGGCAGCGATTATCAGCAACCGTGAGCTGGTCGACCCTGGCCGTGTGACGATCCGGCGGCTTAACAACTTCGAGTACGCCAACACAGTCCGTGATCTGCTCTTTGTCGAGGCCAAATCGACTGCTGGATTCCCGGCTGACAGCGTGGGGCATGGGTTCGACAACATCGGCGATGTGCTTTCGCTCTCTCCGCTCCTGCTGGAGAAGCTGCTCGATTCCGCCGAAGCGATCGCCGAAGAAGCGATCGTAGTGAGCAGCTATACGGAAGAGGTCTACGACGCCGGTCAGATGACTGTCGAAGGAGCGGCGAATCTGAGAGAGGACTTTGTCCACTTCTACTCGCGTGGGACCGCCGCGGTTGTTCACGAATTCAAGGAGCCGGGAAGCTATCGCGTGAAGCTGAGAGCTTGGGGGCAGCAGGCCGGGCCGGAAGCCTGTAAGGCAGCGGTTCAGGTCGGCTCTGGTCGCCCAGTTGTCCTGACCGTGGGAGCGACAAGAGACAAGGTTGGCGAGTACGAATTTCCGATCGAGATTGTGAAGCCTGCCAAGGTGCCTATCCGAGCCGAGTTCACCAACGACTATTACAACCAGCAGGCGAATAAGGATCGAAACCTGGCGATCGAGACGATCGAGATTCTCGGTCCATTTGGCAGGTCCAAGAACCTTCCTAAGTCACACAGATCGATCATCTACAGCAACCCAATCGCAGGGCAGGAGATCCAGTCAGCAAGACCACAAATCACACGATTTGCCAGCCGGGCGTTCAGGCGACCGGCCACCAGTGGCGAAGTTGACCGCCTCAGCCTCATTTTTGAGGCTGGAATGTTTCTCCGAGCTTCCTCTACCGTGTCGAACTCGATTCGCAGCCAGAGGCAGGCGCAAAGAGCCTCGACCTTAACGGATGGCAGCTCGCCTCCAGACTCTCCTACTTCCTCTGGGCAACCATGCCGGATCAGGAGCTTGCTGATCTGGCCGAGTCAGGCAAGCTGAAGGATCCTGCTGTATTAGAAGCACAGATCGACCGGATGCTGGCCGACAAGCGGGCGTATTCGCTGGCCGACAGCTTTGCTGAGCAGTGGCTTCAGGTGGGCCGCATGGAAGAGCACTCCCCGGACCCTGAGATTTTCGAAGGCTTCGACGACCAGCTCAAGCAGGACATGCTGCGCGAAACCAGACTCTTCTTCATCGATCTGATGCGCGAAGACAAGAGCGTGATCGACCTGCTCGACGGGGAATACACTTTTGTGAACTCGCGTCTGGCCAGGCATTACGGACTGAATCCCGTCCAGGGCGATACGTTCCGGAAAGTGAGCCTGAAAGGCACGCCGCGAGCAGGGATCATGACGCACGGCAGCATCCTCACGGTCACGAGTGACCCCAGCCGAACCTCGCCTGTTAAGCGCGGGAAGTGGGTGCTGGAGCAGATACTCGGGACTCCTCCACCTCCACCACCGCCGGGCACCCCGGTCATCGAAAACCAAGATGAGACCGGCAAAGATCTGACCTTCCGGGAGAAGATGGTGCTCCACAGGCAGAAGCCAGAGTGCATCTCCTGCCACAAGCTGATGGACCCGCTCGGTTTTGGGATGGAGAACTTCGATGGCGTCGGCCGCTGGCGCGAAATCGACACGGATGGAAAGAAGATCGACTCGGCTGGCGAGCTTCCCAGCGGAGAGAAATTCAGCGGCCCTGAGGACCTTCGCAAGATTCTTGTCAAACGCAAGAGCGAGTTCGTCCGCAGCCTCACAACCCAGCTCATGACCTACGCTCTGGGACGTGGCCTGCGAGCCGATGACCTTGTATTTGTGCATGATTCTGCCACTCGTGCGGAAAAGAACGGGTACAAGTTTTCAGAAGTTGTAAAAGGAATCGTTTTGAGCGATGCCTTCCGTAAGAAAGCCAAGCAGGTGGAAACGCAATGAACAGAAGAGTGCCACGCAGAGAAGTGTTGAAGGGAATCGGAGCGGCTGTCGCTCTGCCGACCCTCGAATCTGGGCTCGGGCTGAGCCCACTGGTTCAGTCAGCCGAGGCCCCTAAACGCTTGGCGTTTCTGTTTGTGCCCAACGGTGTCCACTATCCGGAGTGGAAGCCGACTGCAACGGGTGCGGACTACGAATTGACCTCAATTCTTGAGCCTCTTGCGCCTGTTAAGAAGAACTTTAGTGTCCTGACAGGCCTGGCTCAGAGGAACGCTGCCGCACTTGGCGATGGGCCGGGGGACCATGCTCGATCCGCGGCTGCATGGCTTACGGGTGTTCATCCTAAGAAGACCGCAGGCAGCGATATCAGTGTTGGGATTTCTGCTGATCAAGTGGCAGCCGAAGCTGTTGGCGGTGCAACCAAGTTTAGATCGCTGGAGCTCGGGTGTGAGCGAAGCGCGATGGCAGGCAACTGCGACTCGGGCTATTCCTGCGCTTACTCGTCAAGCGTCTCGTGGCGCGGGCCGACCACTCCTGTTGCGAAAGAGACAAGCCCTCGGCTTGTTTTTGAGCGGCTGTTCGGCAGCGGCGATGCCGTGGAGCAGGCCCAGAACAGAGCCCAGAGGAACGAGCTGCGCAAGTCGATTCTCGATTTCGTCCTGGAAGATGCGAAGGGCTTGTCCAAGAAGCTCGGCGCGAAAGATCAGATGAAGCTTGATGAGTATCTGACTTCAGTGCGCGAGATCGAGCAGCGGCTTGATAAGGCAGAAACCGCTGAGGCACAGCAGGTTTTGGCTGCAGCGACTGCACCAGGCCGTGCGATCCCGCGTGACCGCGGCGAGCACATCCGCCTCATGGGCGACATGATGATCCTCGCGCTCCAGGCTGACCTGACCCGGGTCACGACGTTCATGTTCGCCAACGAAGGCAGCAACCGGCCGTACCGCGAGATCAACATCAGCGAAGGCCACCACTCGATTTCCCACCACGGCAACGAGAAGACGAAGGTCGAGAACAAGCGCCGGATCGACCGGTATCACGTCGAGCAGCTCGCTTACATCCTTGGCCAGATGGATGCGATAGAGGATGTCAACGGCTCGCTATTGGATAACTCGATGGTGGTGTATGGCGGCGGTATCAGCGACGGCAACCGGCACAATCACAACGATCTGCCGATTTTGCTAGCCGGTAAGGCTGGCGGCAAAATGAAGCAGGGCCAGCACTATCAGTTCGCGCCTAATACGCCGATGAACAACCTCTACCTGTCGCTGCTCGACTGGATGGGTGTCGACTGCGAACAGCTTGGTGATTCGACTGGCAAGCTTCAGGGTCTGTTCTGATCGTTTTTCGTAACGCTTTTCACCGCCCAGCGTCCTAGAGGCATGTTGGGAGACAAGACGAGGGGTTTGGTTCTTGCGGTTTTGGCCTTTGGGTTGTGTGGCGGTGCGTCGGCGCAGGCGACTGATGACGGAATTGACTTAGCCATTAAGAAGGACGCGATTCGCCAGGTGAAAGCAATCGCTTACGCGAAGCTCAAGCCTGAGTATCGGGAGCTAGTGGAGTACCACTTCAACAAGTACTTACGATTCAACCGCGGCTGGAAGCAGGAAAACGGCGAGCTGACGTACCGAGGAGGCTCCGTTGATCTGAGAATGAGAAATGGCAAGTTGTGGAGCTACGAGATCGATGCCGACTGGCAGTACGACGTTGACCTCGACCCAGATCTGGACGAGAAACTAATCCCGGTTGAAAACGCAATTGGCTGGATCATCGATAGCGTATATGGCGAGCAGCCGGAGGGCTGGACGTACGAATTTGACTCTTTCCGCGGCCAGTCAAACCAAACACGAAACTACTTTGCTGTCGGAGGCCTCGTCCGAGGGGTTTACCACGGCATAAAAACCGACTGGTCAGCCATTGACGCTGCAGTGGACCGCGCGACGGGCTGCATCACGAGAATGGAAAGCCCTTTTCGCGCTTTCCAGGCCATCAATGATGAGGACTGGAAACCGGTTAAGTCGATCGACCAAGCCGCCCTGCTCACCGGTGTGCTCAGGGCCGTTCTTAGCCTTCGTCCGAATCACAGGATCACTCACTGGTCAGATGTCGAGTTCGAAATTGCCACGATCAACGCCTGGAAGAGCAGCCAGGACAAGGTTCTAGAACTATCAGATCGGCATAAGCGGCGAGCTGAAGACAAGCAGATGATCATGCAGTTTACGTGCCTCGTACGGACGGAAGCTGAGGGATTCGTGGTCATCGGGGACGCTGTCACGGGAGAGGTGATCAGCCTCACGGCGGGCCGATGGGGAACTGATTCTCTGAGCAGCTCAGACTCTTGGAATCGAGGATTCGGCAGCGGGGGCGGCGGTGGATTTGGGGGCCAATTCTACGACAGTCGAATCTGGGATAAGCCGCTCCCACCAGAGAAGCTTGCCTGGAGCGTGCTCGGAACGGGAGCCACCAGTCAGGGCCTCCTGGAACTACTCGAAGAGCCGAGGGATTTCAATCTGGCGAGAAGAGCCGCAGTTCAATCATTCAGTCGACAGGCTCTTCATCTTTTTGGCAACGAGGACTTCAGCATTGCAGGCGCGATTGTCGACCGGGAGGTCCGGTGGTATCGGCCATCTGAGGCACTCCGAAAAGCCCTTGTCGAAGCCGAGCTTAAGCTCCCCACATTTGGCGAGCCCAAAGGGGAGGTGCGACTTTGAGACGTCTCCTTTGCTGCCTGGCATTGGCCAGCGCGGCCACGCTGAGCGCAGCGGAAATTGACGAGTCAGTGAAAGCAGACGCTTTCCGGCAGCTCAAGAGCATCGCGATGAAACTTGTCGATGACTCAAAGCGCTCAATAGTCTCTGACGGGATCGATGCCCAGCTTTCAATTGACGAGGGTTGGACGGAGACCCGGACAGGAGGGATCATGTGGAGTCACGGATCCGCCCGGCTGACCTACATGAGGGGGGAGGTGCTGACGTTCAGTATCGCCCCTGTGTGGAACGAAGGTATTGACCCGATTTCCGTCCCCTCTGGAATTGATTCCTATCCAGCTTTAATCTAGTTTAGGCTTATCAAGGCCTTCGGAATCGAACTGCCTGACGGGTGGCAGTTATCGCTAAATGGGCAGCCCTACAGCTTCGCAGGTGGGCTCGGTGGCGGCGGTTTTGGCGGCGGGCCCGCTCAGAGGGTTTACGGACCGGGTCAAGCAGGCTATACGTTCGGCTACACCTTCAGGGGTGTCGAACTTGTCCAGCCTGAACGGGACTTCATCACGCTGGACCGACTGACCGATTGCATCCTGGGTTATAGCGGTATTCAGACCAGTCTTCCAGCTGTTCTTGCTGAGGATTGGCAGGTGGGTCAGGTTGTTTCTACTGGGAACGCCAAGGCCTTCGCAGCAGAAACGGTGTGTAGGACGCTGCCAAACATGATTGCGGCTAGAACGGGCGAGCTGGAGCTCCTTCTGGTCGTTCCCGATTCCAGGAAGGCTGATTTGACGGAGCGGCAGTTTTCGCGAAAGCAGGGCAATCAGGCGATTCTGATCCACAAGACAAAAGTCACTGGGAGAAATGTATCTGGCACGGACGAGCTTTTTGAAGTGGTGGTTGATGCTCTGACAGGGAAGCCCCTGATTGTGAGAAAACTGCAGCCAGATCCGTGGTTTGGCTGGCGTGCTGGCGAGCAGGAAGCTGGGCCTAATGCGAAGCCTGACTGGGTGATCGACCCGAGCGGGCTGCTCTGGACTGTGCTAGGTGACTCGGCAGGAGGCCAAGGATGGTTGAACAAGGTTGAGGAAGAAGCCACATCAGAAATGACCGGAAGCGCTGTGGTTCAATCCTCGGACGGCCATTTCCGAGTTTTGATGGGAAATGGTGACTTCAGCTTAGTTCGTATCAGCGGCGATGACCGCCTCTTCAAGCCCAATGAGGTCCTGCGCAAGGCTTTGCTGAAGACCTAGGAGGCTGAAGGGCGGATGCAGGTAGTGATGATCGTCGACTCTTCCGGCTGAAGCCGGACTCGCAGGAGATAGATCCTGTTGCGGTCGTCGTAGTGGAGGCTTTCCCAAGCCTCCGGGTCGTCTGAATCCGGCGTCACTAACTCAATCTCAGAAGCCGAAGCCCCCTCGATCTCAATCCGAGCCTCGGGGCATGAGCAGATGCCGTCTTGCAGACTCCAATCCAGATCAGGATCGAGGCGCCAGCGGAGCGTAATCTCGTGTGCGGGGCGGGACAGATCCAGTTCATCCCTCACAGTCCAGACATCGCCATCCAGGCTCAAAGTGCGGCGGTGCACGACGCCTTCCGATTCATAACCCCGAGTCTCGCCGGTCACGCTCGGCGCAGTCAAATCGAGGTCAACCACACGGTCCTGCACCCAGTCCGCGTAGAGAAAAGTGCTGATCTTGGGCATGTGGCTGCGGCTGTTGACTTCAACCGTGTTATGCGCAGCTGTAGTCGAGAAGAACTTCTCTTCGCCCGAAGGGCTGTAGTAGCGCCAGCTGCCTGCATCGCGGAGGATGTTGCGCCCGTTCATCCAGAGATCGACGTGCAGCGAGTCGGATTGGCCCGGGCGGGTCTTGTAAGCATGGCAGCGCATCATCGCGAAGCTGCTGCCTTGCCTCAAAACGTAGTGGCCTGAGTCTTTGAAGGCCGTCGTTTTTCGCGGCTGGGGTGAGGGGGTGGCAGCCAAGAACTCGTCCCCACCGAGCCACACCGGCTCCTCGTCCGACGGCCCCGGCTCATAGATTCGGATGCGATCGGCTGCCCAGGCTGCGGCTGCTAATGCAGGCCGGAAATCGAGGTAGTTAAGCCCACTTAGAGAGAGGGGATTGGCCCCATCGTTCGCACCGTAATTCGGCACTCGGCCGGTCAACTCGTCCTGATGAGCGTGCAGGAATCTCCAAGCGGCACCGAGCCTCTCACGAACGACTCCTGGCACATCGAGGCCGGCAGTCTCGGCCAGTGAAATGTAGAGCGTGATCAGCCGCATCGCCAGCCGCTCATAGATAAACGAGTGCTGAACGTAGCCGCCGTCGGCGGCGAACTGCTTTGCACACAACTCCTTGATCAGCTGCGCTCCTCTCGCCCGCCACTTGTCAGCATCCGCATGATCAGGCAGCGCCAAGCCTGCGGCAAAAAGCGCTGTTGCCTCGGAAATCGCGTGGTTGTTGTTCTGCGCCTTGGCATAGTCCATCGCTGGCACGATGCGATCAGCCAGTTCTGCAATAGTCGCTCCCTCATGATGGGAGGATGCGAAGCAGCGGCTGGCCTGCACCAGGGCGATCAACCGAAACGCACACTCCTGACCACACTGCCAGGCGAGCCCATTGTTCGGCGGATTGTGCGCCCGCCAGTCTTCGACCAGCTTGCCGTATACGCCCTCTGCCCGCGAATCACCTGCCGCGTGACAGCGCATTAATTGGTAAACCCAGTCGAACCGAGACGGCTCCCAGAACAGCTTGAGGTCTCCCAGTGCCGCGCCGCTCTTGGCCGCGATCTGAGACCAGTGTCCAGGCTTGCCCTCCTGCCCTGAATGCTCGTTGAAGACCCAGGATTCGTGCCTCGGCTTCCACTCATTGCTGAACCAGAGGACTTGACCGCTTTCGAGCTTGGCTGTCACATCTTCCGCCCATTCCAGGGAGGGGTACGCCGCAATGCCGTCGCTTAGGGGAGGGAATGGAGAGCGGACCTCGTAGTCTGGGCAGTCTTCCCAGTTCTTGATCGGCAGCCGCTTTGTGAAATAGCCAAGCTTGAGCCGAACTGAGTACTCAAATGCCTGAAAAAGGTTCGCCGCGCCGAGCTTGCGATAGGTGTTGATGTGCTGGAAATCGAGTTTCATGCCTGCCTAAACCGGGGCGGAGTGGCGCGTGAGTGCGCAGCAAAACGGGCGGATGTGAGCAACAGCTCCACGGCGAAAATGATACTCGAATGGTGGTTTGCGCTCCAGGCCAGGCTGAACTCAGCCAGTTATCGTAACTATTGGCGCTGTCTTCCGTCCTAAAGGCATGTTGGGAGACGTGAAGAGGAGTCTTGGCCTATTCGTCGCAGCCTGCCTGCTTTGTCGTACCGCGTTCGCGCAGGACTTTGACAAGCAGATACAACAGGCCGATAGAACTGCGGCTGTCCAGGCCATGATCGAGGTCGCCTTTGCAGGCCTCATTGATGAGGCACGATGGGCTGTCGAGAGCGATCTTGAGGAGGAGATTCACTACGACGGATACTGGAGCCGGTCGGCGACCGGGCAGATTTCGTTCGATGGCAGCTCTTTTAATTTCTCTGTTCAACAAGGAAGATTGACTAGTTTTCGAATCACATCGAACTGGTATCGAGAGCTGGCAAACATAGATGCGCCTGTAGAATCATTGGACTGGAGAAAGGAGAGTGGTCGAAGGATCGGAAGCGCACTTTTTCCGCTGGCCACGGATGATTGGACATTTGTGTACGAAGGTAAAGCCGGTTCCACCTACGGCTACCGTGAGAATTTCCGGCACAGTGGAAGTCTCTTTGGAATCTTCCGTGGTGTTCGAGTCTCCAAACCGCTGATTCAAGTCGATTACGATCGGCAAAGCGGGTGCCTGCTAAGCATCGAAAAGATGCCTGAACAATTGACTGCACCGTCCAATCTGCCCTTGACCGCATTGACGGAAGAAGACTCTGACGCGATTCTTTCCAATTCAATTACGGCCCTGCTCGGTCTTGCTCCGGTCGGCCCAATTACGCACTGGGAGCATCCTGAGCTCAGAATCGGCGTACCCCAGGACCAGCCAAGCAGGTCCATTGTCTATGCATCCGCCGCTGACAGGGCGATTGAGCCCGGTCCCCAGACCCTGTATTTCGTCACCTCGATCTTGACGAAGAGAGGGAAGTTCACTGTCGTCGGTGATCCCGTTTCGCACAGGGTGATTTACATCGATGTTGGCTATGGTGGGACCAGTCTCCTTCGATCTCCTCGGCTGGGCTTGGTAACCGAGAAAATCAGGACGCAAGTTCCTCCTGGATGGAGTTACTCCGTCGATTCTTCGATGCCCATCGACGGCCTGGTCTGGACGGTCTTCGGAACAGATGAAGGGGTTAGGGGGCGCTTCTTTCCTGCCGGGCAGCCTGATCAGTTCGAGCCGGCGGGGCAAGTCATTGTAGAGAGTTCGCGGCAGGTCATGCTCGTTGAGGGCAACGAGGACTTCAGCATGATTAGACTTGTCTCGTCCGGCTCAAGAGCTTGGATGAAGGCGAGTGATGACCTTAGGGCAGCCTTAGTTAGATCCAGACTGATGTTGGAGCCATTTGGAGACTTCAGTCAGGAGGAACAACTTTGACCGCCCTGTTGAGTGGTCTTATTGTTCTTGCTGCTGGGCAGTCTTCCTCGGACATACCAGAATCGACCAAGAGGGATGCTTTAGCACAGCTCATGGATGTCGCGATGACAGCCGTCGATCCGCGTTGGGCTGACGTCGTTCAAGCCGGGATTCGGAGCCAGTTCAATTTCGAAGAGGGGTGGACGAAGACACGCAGTGGAGCTGTAATGTGGCGGTACGAAAAGATCGGCCTCAACTACTCTGACGGCGAGCTGCTGGCGTTCGACATTCTCCCCATCTGGAATGACAACCCTAAGCTTGATGACTTGACTGATCTCATGAGTGCCGCAAGTCAGCCGATTCACCGTAAGCTGAATGCAAGATTTGGGTGGACAACCGATGATGGATGGACGGTCAGTTTTGCAGGATCCCGCGCAAGTAGGCCGGGGGAGTCGGGTCTCGGTAGATCGAGAATTGGCGTATCGAGGCAACCTAACTGGCGACGCTGGTCGACACACCCGGCGGCGTCCTCAACTAGGTTTAACGAACTTCAATTGAGCGCGTCTCGACAGGGTGGAACTCTGCTCCAGGAGCGGACTCAATGGCTGGGAGTGGACATGATGACAGGATGTGTAATCGGCTATCGCAAGCCCTCGCTAGTCCTGCCTCGCGTTCATGGTGATGATCCTGTAGTCAATCCTTGGCGGCGGGCGTCTGATGACGCATTTGAGCTGGCGCCTATCGCTGTATTGAGGGCTCATCCGAGCGCTGTTGTTGCCATTCCAGCTGCACCGATAACTGGCCATTACGTGGTGCCGGAATTCGATGGACATCGAATGGAGAGATCGCCCAGATTAGAGTCTAGAGCGGCAGAAGAGCTGGCAGTTAATGTTCGCAGGATTGTGGTTACGGCACGCATGGCTGACGGCTCAAATCAAGACTTCGAGGTCTTGACGGATCCTCTGAACAACCGTCCGATTGTAGTCCGCGTCGCAGCTCCAGTGTTCATTTGGAAGCAGCCAGTTCCGTTTTGGCGTGAGCAGGAGCTGCCCAATCTAGATTGGGCGTATGCCCCGGAGTCAGTGGTGTACTGGCCGATTGGCGGGAGTTCAGCTGACGGTGGATGGCTAGAGCCTATCCGTGACCGCAGAGAGATCGAGCTGACGCGGAGATTCGCGGTGAAGGCTCTGGATTCTCAGATGCGATTGGGCAAGGGCACAAAAGACCTTCGCCTCGTCCGGCTGGATCACGACGATCGACTCTTCAAGCCCAACGAGACCCTCCGCAGAGCCCTCCTAAGATCCAAGCCAGACCTCAGCCCCTTCGGCTCCAAGAACAAAACAGCTCGAACAGGAAAAACCTGATCGAGCTGGAAAAAGATGGTGCGCAGTACTGGATTTGAACCAGCGACCCCTACAGTGTCATTGTAGTGCTCTACCGCTGAGCTAACCGCGCACGGGTGAGGCCCCATTATGGCCCTCTCGGCCAGAGATCGTCAACGGCAGCCTCCTAACGGCCCAGCCAGCCCCACGAGCCAGACGCCGGTTTTCCGGTGCATAATGAAAGTGTTCCGCGCGTTTCGGCTCCGCCGACGCCAGCTTATGCACTAGAAAATGCAGATGCATCGGCGTCGGTGAATTCCGGTCGAGACCGCCTGTCATGACAATGAAATATGTACTAGACGAGCTTCTTAAAGAAGCAGAAACCGTCGTCGAATCGCTCTACGAAGCGGCCGCCGCCGGAGTCAAAGAGAAGGACCTCGCCACTGCGTCCCACAGCCTCGACCGCATCGCTGCTATCCAGCACGCGATCGAGCAGGTGGACAAGTCGATGGAAGGCATAAAGCGCCTTCTTCCCGGAGCTGAGCCGGAAAGCACAGTATTTGAAGCCAGAGTCAAGGCTCATACCAAGGGTGCCGCTGCTGAACCTGAAGAGGAAGCCCCCGCAGCCGATCCTGTTGCCGATGAGCGAGCTGAAAGGCGCCGCCGCATCGACCTTCAGGACCAGATTCGAGAGCTTATGCTCGAGACGAGGGGATTCGCGGAAATCGAGTCACTCGACAACGTCAGCGAGGCTCACGCCAAATCGCTGATCTGCAAAGCTCGCGCGTTTGAGACCGAAGCTGAGAAGATTGAGCCGAGCGTCAGGCAGACCGTACTGGATGAGCTCGACTTCATCAACCCGACATGGGATCGCCTGGCGAAGCATCGTGAGTTTTTTGGATTCAACCTGATGCGTCGTCACGACCACAAGGTCTGGGATCTGGTCTCCCGCGGCTACACGATGCTCGCTTTTGCGGAAGAGTGCGCAGCCTGGCTGGAGCAGGAGCCTGATATCTCCGATCGACAGTTCAAGAGCCTGTTCGATGCCTCTGCGGCAGCCGAAAGCTATCTGAGCCGTGTCTTTGAAGACAAGGCGATGGGCGTTTGGGATTCGCAGCAGCGCGACGTGCACCGAAAGCTCGAGGAGATTCGCCCGCCTGAATTCACCACCCGATGGTGGCGTCGTTCACGGCCGGACGTGCCGAAGCTGGATGAGATCTTCCGCATCGCAGAAGGGCTGGAAGGCGACTATCGACGAGCCCGCAAGGCCTATGAGAAGAACTTGGCCAAGACTCGATCGCTTGGGCGTCTGAAGTCCTGGCTGGAGTCATCGGCAGAAGATCCGAATTTCGAGGAGAACCTCTCTGACTTCGTGCTCGACGCTCTTGAGTCAGGAGTCCCCGCAAACAGCATAGAGCTGCGCCAGCTGCTGGCAGGCCGGGCTGCGATGTTTGAGGGCTCCGAGCAGAAAGCCGCAGCTAAGCTCGGAGCGTATCTCGCAAAAGACGCGGAAGCCTAAGGGCTAGCCGGTCTTCATGTCCTTCGGCGGCCGCTTGCGGCCGCTGGAGGAGCTCTTCTTAGGCGTGCTCGCCCCGGAAGGCTTCTTGCCTGCGCCTGAACTTGGTCGCTTTCTCGGCTTGGGCCTGGGTCGCGGCTTTGGCTTGGACTTCGCTTTGGCCGCAGCCTTTGACTTAGTCGCGGCCTTCGATGCCGAAGGTGACTTTGGCTTCGGAGCCGGCTTTGCCTTTTTGGGGCCAGAGCTCTTCTTGGCTTTTGCAGCCTCTGCTCCAGCCTTCTCTTTTTCAGCAATATCCGCTTCGAAGTCGCGCTCAGCTTCCTTTTCGAGCTTCTCGCCGAAATCCTTCATTGCCTTGCCAATCTTCTTGGCAGCGGGCTTCGCCACTTTCAACAGCAGCGGAGCAGCAAGTGCTGCGCCTAAAATGACTTTGGCAACTCGTGGGCTCAGAAACATTTTCATCTGTTATTCCCCTCCTTCGCGGGGCTCTGCAATTGGTTTACGCCCGTCAGCCACGCTGGGTTCAGGTTCTGGGTCTGTGTCCTCTTTTTTGTGAAACATATCTGCGATCGCAGACAGGACCAGCAGGGTTCCGGCTGCAGAGATGCACATGTCGGCCACATTGAAAACAGGGAAGTCGATCGCCCTAATCCAGAACATGTCAGTGACCCGGCCAAAAGCGACGCGATCGATGAGGTTGCCGATAGCACCTCCTGCAAGCAGTGCCATCGTGACGTGCACCGAAACAGGATCATCCTTGTGCTTGAACGAGTAGAGCGCGGCTCCGACAGCTATCCCAACAGCCACCGGTGTCAACCAGATGCCCCAGCCCTGGAGCTGACCGAACGCGACTCCCTCGTTGTAGATCAGCTTCAATTCAAAGACGCCAGGCCACCAGGCGGCAATCGATCTGCCTTCGGTGCCTTGGGCAGCCGTTCTAGCCCACCATTTAACCAATTGGTCAGTAATGAGCATCGAAACGCTCAAGATGACGAAGAGCCTGCTGGAACGGTGCTTCAAACTCCGAGCGCCCTCCGGTCACGGGCTGTTAGGTTGAATGACTCACCTTCCAATTCAACTGGTTCTACGTCGGCCCTGCGCAGTCGGCTCCGATCACACTTGTCGTAGATGCTCTTTTCAAACGAGACCGAGAAGTCACCCTCGCTCAAGTTCACTTTGGCCAGCTTGAACAGGACAGGAAGCTCTTCGCCCAGTGAGTTCAGGGCCTCGATTTGACTGCTGGTGGCAGAGGCTGTGACCTCGACGTCCTGGCTGTCCTTCACACCGTTCTCCTTTCGCCACACATCAAGCAGAGCGAATACATCTGCACGGACCTTGAGCGTTTCCTGCATGCGCCGATGCAGTGCTGTCTGGCTGAGCGAACTCGCATCCTGCCTCGCATGAAGCTGCTCCATGTGGACCGACTCAAGCCTCTCAATGCCCGGGATCCGCGCGTAGACCTCTTCAGACGTGTGGACTAGGATGGGAGCGACCAGCCTAACCAAAAGGTTGAGAACGTAGTGACACGCAGCCTGTGCTGATCTTCGTGTCTCCCAGTCTTCGCCGTCGCAGTACATGCGGTCTTTGATTGCGTCCGCGTAGACCGCGGAAACGTCGTTGACGCAAAAGTTGTGGATCGCTGACCAGACCTTATTGAACTGATAGGTGTCGTACCAATTCATGCAGTCGGCGGTAAGAATGTCCGCCCGCTCCATGATCCACTGGTCGATCGGCATCAGTTCTGGGTCGGCGTCGTTGTCGAAGTCGTAGAGATTCGAAAGCAGGAATCTCAGCGTGTTTCGGACCCGTCGATACCCATCACCAGCCACCTTCAGCAGCTCATCCGAGCAGGGCACGTCGTTTTCATAGTCAACACTTGCGGCCCAGCATCGAAGGATGTCTGCACCGAACTGGTCGGAGACCGTGACTGGGTCCACGGAGTTGCCAAGCCGCTTGGACATTTTTGAACCGTCCGCGGTTGTGACCATTCCGTGAGTCAGAACCTGCCGGTAAGGCGCCTCGCCTCTCACCGCTGTTCCCACGATCAAGGAGACGTTGAACCAGCCTCGGTGCTGGTCGCTGCCTTCCAGGAATAGGTCCGCAGGCCATTCTTCTTGCCAATCAGGCTCAACCTTGCCCTCCAGCACACAGAGGTTGGTGCAGGCGCTGTCGAACCAGACGTCGAAGACATCAGTCTCCTTTCGGAACTCTGTTTCCCCTGTGTCAGGGTGCTTGTAACCGTCTGGCAGCAGATCCTTGGCGTCCTTGTCGTACCAGACGTCAGATCCGTCCTGCTCAATCGCCTGATCGATTGACTCGATGGCAATCGGGTCCAGGACGGGCTCGCCGGATTC
>JALGYA010000052.1 GCA_029824475.1 Fimbriimonadia bacterium
TGTGTACGGCGCCGGTCTCCGCATTCGTGACCACAATCTTGCCCATGCCCTCGCCTTCGAGCCAGAAATCGACGTCGTTGACGCTGCCATGGGCAAACCAGATTGATCGGTGATGGGGATGATCGTCTGCCTCGCCCGGACGCGTCACCATCGGGAAGCCGCGCGTCATTTCAGTCTGACCAGGGCCAAAGACAGGGAAGAGGTAAGGCTTGGGCGTGCCCTTATAAACGACTGTAGTGAACGGTTTGCCCTTGAGGAAGACTTCAATCTTGCCGTCGCCAGGGACCAGTTTCCAATCGGGAAGCTGGGGAGTCACGGCGAGGGCGGCGGCACAAATTCCTGTCAACAGCATGATCTCTAATCCACTCATCAGACGCCTCAGCTGGCCTCAAAGCACTCTTGTAAGCACTCCATACTCAGCCTGGCTTCTTCTTCCGGTCCATCGGGGCACTTGAACGCTTCGACCGACACCCAGCCATCATATTCGATCTCCTGCAGCGCTGTCGCGATTGGCTGGAAATCAACTTCGCCCAAGCCAGGCCCGCGCAGGTTCGGATCGTTGGCATGGAAGTGCGCGACGTAGGGGGCGGTGCCCCTTATGATCTGGTCGATCGGCTTGGATTCAGATGACATCGCTTTGACATCCAGGTGCAGCCTACAGGCGGGGCTGCCGACTCTCTCAATCAGGTCGATGCCTTCTTCCGCCGTGGTCATGAAGTTGGTTTCGACGGTGCCGAGGGGCTCGAGGGCTAGCGTGACCCCAAGCTCTTCGGCCGCACCAGAAACCTGCTTCCAGACTTCAACGGCTCGCTCAGCTGCCGTGCCCCATGTGTCCGGAGGCTCAAAAGTCCGCTGGCCGGGGCTGCCCCAGACCATCACTTTTCCGCCCATCGCGGCACAGATGTGGGTCAGGTGGATGACGAAGTCGGCGGTCTGTTGTCTTATCGCGCTGTCGCCGACCGTGAGGTGCATGCCTTCAGGCTGGGCGAGCAGCCAGTGGAGGCCGATCGGCTCGAGACCCCAAGTGCGGATGTTCTCTGCAATCTCCTTCGCGTCGTCCTCAATCAGCTCCAAGGGGTTATCTTTGAGCGTGAAAGGGGCGATTTCCAGACCCGTATAGCCGAGAGCTGCGAGGCTCCTGCACATCTGCTCCAGGCTCTGGCCCACAAACAGCTCGTTGCAGAACGCGAATCGAGAGTTTCCCATCAATCAACACGGTACCTGCGGGACGTGATTAGACATAATCCGGCCATGCTTCTTTCGCTGCTTGCGGCAAGCGCTACGGCCCCCGGGCCTGACTGGCTGATCGACCCCTCATCCTATAAGGCTGAGGTGGCGAAGAGCGCTGATGGCAAGAGCCTTGTGCTCACCAATGGTCTTGTTGAGAGGACGATTCGAATCACACCGAACGCCGCGACAGTGAGCATGACCAACCTCGTCACTGGCCAGGCGATCGTACGTGGAGTCAAGCCTGAAGCTCTGCTCACTATCGACGGGATCGACTACGAGGTTGGGGGGCTTAAAGGGCAGCCAAATTATGCCTTCCTTACGCAGGAATGGATGGAGAAGCTAACGGCTTCTGATACTGCATTCAAGTTCGTCGGTTATGAGATAGGCAAGCCGAAAGAGCGGTTGAAATGGGGCAGAGTTCGGCACGCTGCACCAGATGCTGTTTGGCCTCCGAAGGGCGCATATCTAAGGCTCGATTTTGAGGGGCCAAGTCTGACGAAAGACAAGCTCCTGGCCATGTCAGGGCAGGCTCCGACGGTCACCGCTGGAACCCCGGACAGCACTGTCGTTTCGCCCGCCTTGGAAAGCGGTGTAGGACGGGAAAAACTCGACTCAGATGACTTCCGCCAGGCCTCAGAAAACTGGACCATTCACGCCTCCAAAGCACACCCGAGAAGCAGCTTTGAGAACGAAGGGAAATTCGGCGAAATCTACACACCGGCAAACACCGCAGTCTATGCAGAGCGGGAGCTGCCGAAAGGAGCCAGAGTCGTCGAAGCGACCATCGATCCCGGCACTGATCGCAGCGCATCCTGGGGACCAGGAATCGCACTTGTGTTCAAGGATACTGCCGTAAAGTTCAATATAAGAACGGGTGGAGATGGCTACAGTGACGCTGCTGTGTTTGCTGGCTACGACGGCAAGTCAGAGCTTCGCCGCATCGGAGGCCGGCAGAAAGTAGACCTCGAAAAGCCCTGGACTCTCAGGCTCCGAATAGAAGGGCCAATCATCTTCTTTGACGCAAAGCAGCAGGGCGGTAGTTGGAGCACGTACCACTCCATTCCAGCACCCAAAGACGAGGGAGAGCCGACCGCGTTCCGTGTCGGCAAAATGGACATCTCCGGCGGCGCGAAAGATCACGGTACACCTGGCGAAATCGGCCGCCTCCGGATCATGAGTTTTGCTGCCTGGTCAGACCTCGACGATACTGCTTTTGCAGAGACTCAAAAGAAGCTCGATCGCGTCAAGAATCTAAAGGTCTCTGTCCACTATGAAATCTACGATGGCATCCCCAGCCTGAGCAAGTGGATCACCGTTAATAACGGCTCCGATCAGACCATCGATATTCAGAAGTTTTCATCAGAAGTCCTTGCGGTTGTCGAATACGAAAACCGCGTTGAGTTCAGAGAAGGCGCTGCTCTCAACAAGCCAGACTCGCTGCACGTCGAGACAGATTACGCCTTCGGCGGATTCATGCCTGACAACGCGATGCGCCACAGCGTCCACTGGGAGCCAGACCCTGAATTCTCAACCCAAGTCAACTATCTAAGAATGCAGCCTGCACTTCTGAGAGTCGGCCCGACCAGAGGACCAGCGCAGCTGGTCGAGCCGGGCGAGACCTTCCAGTCCTTCCGAGCATTTGAGCTCGCTTACGACTCCACAGAGCGGGAGCGACGCGGCCTCTCTCTCAGAAAGATGTACCGCAAACTTGCCCCGTGGGTGACCGAAAACCCGCTGATCCTCCACGTCACCAGCACGAACGAGGAAGTGGTCAAGACGGCAATGGACCAGGCGGCGGAGTGCGGATTCGAGATCGTCAGCCTCAGCTTCGGCAGCGGCCTCAACATGGAGGACGAGTCGGACGAGAACATCGCAAAGTTCAAGTCTCTCACCGACTACGCCCGCAGCAAGGGCCTTGACCTGGGCGGCTACAGCCTCCTCAGCAGCCGCAGAATCGGCAACGGCATGGACGTCGTCAGCCCCGAAGGCGAGCGGCCCACCCACGGAAACTGCCCAGCCCTCACGTCTGAATGGGGCCAGGAGTACTTCCGCAAACTCTACAAATTCTACGACAAAACTGGCTTCCTCCAGTTCACGCACGACGGCTCCTACCCCGGTGACGCGGACATCACCGAGCGCCTGCCGCTCCAACGCGGCCTGGAGGACTCCCAGTGGGCTCAGTGGAAAGTGATCACCGACTTCTACAAATGGCAGCGCGAGAAGGGCGTCTATGTCCGCGTCCCTGACTACTACTTTATGTCCGGCGCCAACGAGTGCGGCATGGGCTATCGCGAGGTCAATTGGTCACTCCCGAGAGCGGAACAGGTGATCCACACCCGCCAAAACATCTACGACGGCACTTGGCTCAAGACCCCTTCCATGGGCTGGATGTTCGTCCCGCTCACGCAGTATCACGGCGGAGGCGCTGCGGCCACCATCGAACCCCTCGACGAGCACATCGACCACTACGAGCGGATGCTCACAAGCAACCTGGCGATGGGTGTGCAGGCGGTCTATCGCGGATTCCGCGTCTACGACACGCCGAGGGTCAAGAACATGGTCATCCGCTGGGTGGACTGGTTCAAAGAGCACCGCGAAGTCCTTGAGAGCGATGTCCTCCACGGACGCCGTGCAGACGCCAGAGACATCGACTGGATGCTCCACGTCAACCCAGCTGGTGAGGAGAAGGGCATGCTGGTCGTGTTCAACCCGCTCAGCAAACCTGTCAAGAAGACCCTCAGCATCGACCTCTACTACACGGGTCTTGATGAAACAGCAGATGTCAGCCGAGAAGGTGCAGCCCCGATCAAGACCAGCATTGGACCACGCGGAAAGGCAGAAATTGAGGTTGAAGTCCCCGCAGGCGGCTTCTCCTGGCACGTCATCACGGAAGGAAAGTGATAGGTCCGCAGAACCTCAGAGGGGCCGCAGAAGTCTAAATGCTTGTGCGCCGTGGACTTCTGATCATGGCAGCCGCCGCAATTTCGGCGTCGGCTGTGGCTGATGACCTTAACGCTGCCCGTCAAATGATGAGCGGTGGTTTGGCATCGCTGGCCCTCTCGTCCGCGGCCACAATCCAGGTTGACGGCTGGGACACGGTTGGCGGAGTGAAGATCCCGCTGCGAGTCTCGACTGCCGTTAAGTTTGGCGGAACCGCTGAGGTCCCCAGAACCTACTTCGAACAGCTTGTTTTCAAGAACGGTCTTCTCACGCACCGCCTCGCAGGAGACGGCGTACGGCTCTGGAGCTACGACGTCGCCAAGATGCAGTACTCGTCTTCGCTGTATGACGGAGTGGATGACGCCATGCCCAACGCGCGGCAAAGGCTGTTCACGCTTGCCACTCGATGGTCTCCGAATGAGGGAGACATGAGCGTCAGGCTGTTCGCCCAGGCGTTCAGCGTTCCTGGGCAGATTCCCAATCCAAACCGCTGGAATCCTTGGATTTCAACGGCCAACGTGAGCGTCGTTGGTGAGACGATCGACTGCTCGGCAACCTCGCCGACTGCGAGCCGACTCGTCTACTATTTGAGCCGTCCGACATTCAAGTGGCAGCTTGATGAGATTCGATACATCTCCCAGCGGCCCACCAAGAACGGAATGGACGAGACCCAATGGTCTGCGCGGATCTGGGTTGACGCAGTGCCCCCAGACGCAAGCTGGCAGTTCCTCGCACCCGAAGGCGCTCGCCCGAGAGCTGTCGTCGGCGGAATCGGCCGGTAATCCCGGCTGCTGAGGATGACCGGGGCTAAACTGGCCTTACGTGTCTGAGTCCGCCCAGCAATCGCCTCCAGCCCAGCCGAAAGGCGAAAAGGCGTGGCAGATTGTCTGGACTCTGGCATGGCCGGCTGTCGCTCTGAACTCGCTTCAGACAGTCAACTCCCTCCTAGACCGCTTCTTTATCCAATCTCTGGAGCCTGCGGCTCTGACGGCCGTCGGCGGCGCGATTACCATCCTGTTCCTTTTCATGTCGATCAGCTTCATGATGGGAACGGCTGCCACGGCCCTGGTAAGCCGGTTCTTCGGAGCGCGAAACTTCGAAGAGATGCGGACGGCGACAGGGAAGTGTCTGAGCCTGGCTGTCTACATGGGAATCGGGCTCTCTGTCCTGGCTGTGCCTGTTGCAAAGCTCGGCGCAATGGCATTCGTGCCTGCAGATGCAGTTGATGCACAGCGCTTGATGGTCGAATACCTCAGCATCTTTGCTTTTTCGCTGCCTGCGCTCAATCTAATCCAGACGCTCGCTGGTTCGTTGCGCGGCATCGGTGACACGAAGAGCCCGATGATGCTGAGCGGCATTCAGATCGTTCTGCACATCCTTCTCAACTATCTGCTGATCTTCCCGACGCGGGTTACTGAGGCTGGCTTGACGATCCCTGGCGCTGGCATGGGGCTGCCAGGCGCGGCACTCGCCCTGACGATTAGTGCATGGATATCTGCGGTCGCCTACATCTGGTGGGCATCGAAGACCGAGCTCAAAGTCAGCTTCACCATGCTCCCACCTGGGATGGAATGGACGAAGCGAATTCTGCGCATCGCGCTGCCTTCAGGCGCTCATTCTATGATTCGTGTGACAGCGATGATGGCCTTCACGGCGATCCTTGCTGTCGTGCCGCATGGCGCGGAGGCTGTCGCTGCGATTGCGGTTGGGTTTTCGATCGAGAGTCTTGCGTTCATGCCGGCCTTTGGGCTGTCCGTGTCTGCCGCCGCCCTTGTCGGGCAGAGCCTCGGGATGAAAAACCCCGACCGCGCGGAGAGGCTCGGCTGGACCGCATCGCACCATGCCGCGGTGGTCAGCACGATCGTCGCGATTCTGCTGTTCGTGTTCTCCGATAAGATGGCTCTAGCAATCATTCCGCAGCAGCCGGAAGTTGCAGCCATGGCGGCCAGCTACATCAGATTCATCGCGGCGACGGAGACATTCTTCGCCTACGCGATGGTCACGATGGGCGGGATGCAGGGCGCAGGCGACACGCGGCGTCCGATGGTGCTGAGCCTGTTCTCTTTGTGGGGATTCAGGATTCCGGCGGCTGTCATCTTCGCATTGGCTCCTCAGCAGGAAATCCTAAACATTGCTCTTCCTGTCGGCTTCGCGATGGGCGCAAACGGCTGCTGGCTGGCGATGTCGCTTTCCCAGGTTGTGATGGGCACAGCATCGATCATGCTGTTCAAGAAAGGCCTATGGAAGCACTCGGTGGTCTGATTCCCTGGCACCAATTCTCGTGGTGAATCGTGATCACTATTAACGCCATGAGATTCGCCAAAACCACGCGCACCCATTGGAGCGCTGCTGTGAGCCATGATAAGGGCATGATGCGACTTCGGCCCCTTCTCTTGGCAGCCCTGCTTCTGAGTGTTTCAGGCTGTGGCAAGAGTTGGGACGGCAGCCTCAGGCTGCGCCTCAAAGACGGCGATCGGCTGATCTACAGCCGCACTTCAGATGTGAACATGGCTGTCAGCGGTCTGCAGACAGGCGAGGAGCATTTCACTGCAACCGAACGCCGCGTAATCGTTGTGGACAAGGTTGAGGGTGGCGAGATTAGCGTCTCTGCGAGTACGCAGGACGCTGTTGTCACACAGGAGCAGCGCCCAGAAGGCGAGAAGCCGCTCTTCAACTACGACGACCTCGAATCCGGCCTGGCGGTGAGTCGGGCCAAGATGACGATCACGGACCGAGGGCAGACGCTTTCGAGCATCATCGAGGGAGCTTCATCTTTAGACCCGATCGCGTTGTCTGTGGCGTCTGCGCTCACGTCATCGCAAAAGATGATCGGGCCGCTCGGTCTGATCTACCCTGAAGGGCAGGTCAAAGTGGGGCAGGAGTGGACCGTGCAGATCGACCTCGCCGATGCGATCGACGACGCCACTGCGGGCGTTGTGATTCCAGGCTCCTCAGAGCTGCCCTTGGTCCACACGGTCACCGCGATCGAGAAGAGAGACGGCGCACAGGTCGTCGTGATTAGCCAGACGATCAGCGGCGAAGTGACAATTTCAGTCTCGGCCTCTGGCCTGACGATGGACGGGACGACCACCGTCAGTTCCACCGGCGAATTTGTGGTCGAAGCGGCGACCGGCAAGGTCCTCAGCTCCGACCTGACGAGCGATCATGGCACTGACCTGGGCGTGATCAAATTCTCGATCACCTCGCACATCGTTGAGCAGCTGCTTGAGTAGCCGCGCCTACCAAGTTGTCTCGATCGTGTATGTGACGGTCTTGACCTCTTCCGGCTTCAGTTCGACCATGAAGACGATCGTGTCTGAATCCGGCTGCTCGAAGTCCATCGACTTCTGAGTGATCCGGTACTGCCCCCAATGGCGCTCCATGACCTCGACCGTCTCAGCCGTATCCTTGCGGTTCCTGACCTCAATTTCGAACGACTCCCGCGTGCCGCGGCGTCGCGATCCGCTCAGGATCCACTCGAAGTGCGTCCTCTTTCTGGTGGATCGGATGTCGAAGGCACGGCCAACATTGAGGGAGATTCTCTCCTTCTTCGGTGTGTGGTCAATGCGGTCTTCGCCGACCATCTGGAGCGAGCCGGTTGAGTCGGGCTGGAACACCTTCACGGTGCCAGCCGGCAGCGGCATTCCGAGGCCGGAATCTTCGTCGTTGATGAACTGCAGCTGAACCAGAGGCTTGATGTCGCCCGTACCGACATCTCCCTCGCCGGGCCGGTAATTGCGCATGCCGCGCATCGCGTCGACGACAAGCCGCTTCTTGACGGGGATGTCGAAGCCCTCGAGCAGGGAAATCTGCTTCTGTTCATTGTTGGCGATCGTGGTTGGCCGGTTGACGGTGTAGAGGTGGTATTCGGAGAACGTCTCTTCTGAAACTGAAGCCTTAGCCATCTCGGCGCCAAGACGTGCCCGCGTAGAGAACTGCGTACGCGGCTGTTGCGCCCGCATCACATCGCCAGCAAGCAGCTTGAGCTTCGCGTCCCTGTAGGACATTCCAGAGTTGTTGTTCATCGTGACCCAGCCCTTGAGGTCGCCGATGGCTCCCTTCTGGTTGAGAGTCAGAACATAGTCCGAGGTCCAAGAGATCCCCTGCGTCAGATACGACAGCTGGATCTTGTTTGAACCTGCCTTTGCAGCATCCAGAAGCCACAGAAGCGTTGGCTTGCTGATCAGGCCTTCAGGGATGCTGTTGACCTGGATTTCACCGCTCGGGTTGAGAATAATCCGCCCGTCTCGGGTCTGGATCACCATGCCGTTATACGTCGATCCGGACCGTCCATTTCCCTGGCTCACAACTGCCGTTGGCGAAGACATCAACGTCCCGACAATCGACTCCTTGGACCCGTCAGGCAGGGTTCGATGGAACGTGATCTCCTTGCCGACAGCCTTGTTCAAAATCGCGTTGGGGCTGATCAGATCGTACTTGTAGTTCTGCTCCAGAACGGTGAATGATCCAGGCGCAGAGAGGCTCTTGATGGCAACGCTGTTCGCCTCGATCCGTTGGGCGACGTCCTCGATCAATATCTCCTGTTCGCCCCGGCTCAGGTTCAGCTCGCGCTGCTCCTTGACGAGGCCGAAGCCCTGGTTGTAGACCGTCAGCTCAATGTTTGAGGGAGCTGAGGCGACTGTTGCTGCGATTGCTGCGAGAAGGCTCATGGGCTTACCAAGTTGTCCTGATCGTGTAGGTGACCGTCTTGACTTCTTCCGGCTTCAATTGAACCATGAAGAGGACCGTGTCTGAGTCGGGTTTTGTGAATTCCATCGAATTCTTTGAGATCGTGTATTCGCCCCAATGCCGCTCCATCACCTCGACGACTTCAGCTGTATCTTTGCGGTTGCGGACCTCAATTTCAAAGGTCTCGATGGCCCCGCGGCGTCGTGATCCGCTCATGATCCACTCGAAGTGCGTGCGTTTGCGCGAGGCCCGAATATCGAACGCCCGGCCGACGTTCAGCTTGATCGTCTCCTTCTTTGGAGTGTGGTCGATTCGATCTTCACCGACCATCTGGAGCGAGCCGGTGGAGTCCGGCTGGAAGACCTTGACGCGCCCGGCCGGCAAGGCCATTCCCAGGCCCGACTCTTCGTCGTTGACGAACTGCAGCTGAACCAGCGGCTTAATGTCCCCGGTTCCGATGTCGCCTTCGCCTGGCTGGCGGCGTCCGTAGCTGCGCATCGCGTCTACCACGAGTCGCTTTTTGACTGGGATATCGAAGCCTTCCAGGAGTGAAATCTGCTTCTGCTCGTTGTTGCCGACGGTGGTCGGCCGGTTCACTGTATAGAGGTGATATTCGGAGAACTGCTCTGTTGAGACCGCTGCGTCTGCGACAGGGGCGCCAAAGCCCCCTCCTTGGCCGCCGAACCCTCCGCCGCGGAATGTCTGCACCCGGTTCACGTCTCCCGCGAGCAGCTTCAGCTTCGCGTCCTTGAAGCTAATGCCAGAGTTGTTGTTCATAGTGACCCAGCCCTTGAGCGCGCCGATCTTGCCCTCCTGGCCGAGCGTCAGAACATAGTCCGAAGTCCAGGAGATGCCCTGGGTGACGTAGGAGAGCTGAATCTTATTCTTGCCGGATTTTGCAGAGTCCAAAAGCCACAGCAGAGTCGGCTTGCTGATCAGGCCCTCGGGGATGCTGTTGACCTGGATTTCACCCGTCGGGTTGAGGATGATCCGGCCGTCTCGGGTCTGGATAACCATGCCGTTGTACGTGGAAGTCGACCGACCACTACCCTGGCTGACAACAGCCGTCGGGGATGACATGAGCGTGCCGATAATCGACTCCTTGGAGCCGTCCGGAAGGGTCCGGTTGAATGTGATCTCCTTGCCGACCGCCTTGTTCAAAATCGCGTTGGGGCTGATCAGGTCGTACTTGTAGTTCTGCTCCAGAACGGTGAACGAGCCGGGCGCGGTGAGGCTCTTAATCGCCACGCTGTTGGCTTCGATCCGTTGGGCGACATCCTCGACGAGGATCTCCTGTTCGCCCTTTGTGAGGTTCAGCTCTCGCTGCTCCTTGACGAGGCCGAAGCCTTGGTTGTAGACAGTCAGCTCAATCTGCGAAGGCGCAGTGGCAACGCTGGCTGCAATTGCTGCAATGAAGGTCATCTTTGAGTCTCCGAACGTATGACGTGCCGGCCGTTGTGACCGGTTCGGTGAGGCCTATTTTGCGGCTTCGTCTGCCCTCACCAGAGTGTGGACGAGTGACAGTGAGATCGAAGCAGGTCCTTGCTGGGTTCCTGCCGTCAACACCATCTTGAGAGTGCGCCCGTTGTGTGGGTCGACCCAAAAGACGGCTGGCGCCTTGATCTCAACTTCCATCGCGTCGATCTTGAGGCCTGAAACTTCGATCCTGGCCGCCCACTTGCCGTTGAGCTTTTCGTAGGCGAACAGCTTGTGGGTCAGCTCAAGTTCTTCTGTGCCGAACTGCGCTGTGGCCTTCCACTCAGCTCCTGGTCTGACGCTGTAGGTGGGGAAGATCGGGAGCCCGAACTCCTCTCCAAATGCGAGAGGGAAGCCGCCTTCGGTGTACTCCCCCGTGGTCGATCTCTTGACCCGGGCAGCACCTTCCTGCTTGGCTTCAGCTTCCATGTCGGCTCCGCCCATCCCAAAGATCCCCTGCGTGTCGATGCCCTCAAAGTAGCTGCTGATGCGGCTGACGAGGCTGCCTTCTTCTCGTCTGAGGTGCTGGACAACCACCGTGTGACTCATGTCGAGCGAGTTCTTGCCGCTGAACATTGAGAGCGCTTCGCCAAGCCCCTCTGCCTCTTCGCCCAAGCCGCCTAGTTCTTCGTCAAGCTCCCCCATATCCATCCTCATCGAGATCGACATGTTGGAGTTGTAAACAAGCTTCGCTCCGGGTTTGTCAGTCAGCTGGAGCAGGATGCTGTGCTGCGGAGCCGCCGCGGCCATGATGAGAAGGCTTGAGATCATGCTGCTAGGATACTGGGTTTGAGGCGGTTCTTTGGCTTGGTTCCCTCTCCTCCTCGTTTGAGAGGAGGAGAGGGTTAGGGTGAGGAGGTTCTCAGTCTGGCCTCTCCCCCACCCCAAGTGGGGGGGGACCAATCCACCGGATGCCAGAAACCTGGGCTTTCTGGCCTCTCTCCTTCGACCAACGGGAGAGGGGGAGATTAAGAGAGGGGGCTTGCTCGAGTGCAATCGATGCCCAGAAGCGATCCATCGGAATCCGAGGTCAGGACTCAAGACTCAAGATTGTTCTGTCCCCCTCCTAGCCTCCCCCTCATTCGAGGGAGAGGGACCAATCAAGATCTGCTTCCCATGTGCCACGGACAGGCCCTCCCAGGGTTTGTCCTCGCGCGATGAGGAAGTGGACGTCGGCACCTCAACGTGAGGAAGCCTTGGCTTTCTGGCCTCTCTCCTTCGACCAGCGGGAGAGGGGGAGATTAAGAGAGGGGGCTTGCTCGAGTGCTTGCGTTATAGCAAGAGTGACCTGTCGGAATCCAAGGTTGGGATAGTGCTCTCATTCTTCGAGCACAGCTCTTATGTTCGGTCCCCCTCCTAGCCTCCCCCTCGTTCGAGGGAGAGGGACCAACCCTAATCCGGCTCACACCTCTCACACGAGGAGGAAGGAGCCCTCAGTCATGCGGCTAACCAACAGCCAAAGCCATCGCTTCGATCATCGAGGCGACCTCTTCAGCCGACTTCCCAAAGCTCTCAATAATCACCACGTCCTCAGCCGATCTCACCTAGCGAGTTGCTGACTAATCCAGATCCAGTTGCCCTGCCGGTCGATGTAGCCTTCTTGTCGACCCGGATCCTGACTCCATACCTTGGCTAAGCCGTTGGAAAAGTCCGCAGCAAAATGACCCCATTGTTTGACTCCATCGCCGGTAGGATTCCAGATCATCGGATCAAGCTCGATGACCTTGTTGCCTGTCTGATCGAAGAATGCTATCTGGCCATTAGAAAATGTCGCTTTGGAACTGCCTGTCCATACAACTTGCTCGTCGCTGAGGCCTATCTTCACGAGGCCCTCGCTGAATTGGCCTGGCTCAGCACGAGGTGGAAGCTTAAAAACCACATCGCCTAACGGATCGATGTATGAGTAGGACTCGCTGGCTTCTAGCTTGACAGCGGCGAGGCCGCCTGAGAACGAATAAGCAAACTCATATTTGGCAGGAAACGCAGGCTGCCCCGAGGAATCAACAAAGACCCAATGCCCGTAGCCGGAATCTTCAATCTTGACAGGCCAGAGCCCATCGCTAAACTCTCCAACCCACGCATAAGTAGGCTCAATCACGACTTCACCTTCATGGTTGATCAGCCCCCACTTTTCGTCGATCATCACGGGTGCAAATCCATCCTTGAACGAATAGGCCTGGTCAAACTTCCTTCCAAACACATCGTTCCCATCCGCATCAATGAAGTATTGCCCGTGGCCTCGTTGGACTAAGGCTAGCCCTTCAGAAAAACCTGCAACTGGGCCGCCTTCGAACACACAGTAGCAGTCTGCGCCGGTCTCCTCAAAGGGCGGAAAGTGGAACTGCGGTTCAACGATCACACCGTCGGTTAGCGACACGTATCCCATCTTTGATTCTTGGCCATGTGGCAAGTAGCCTTCGGAGAATGTGTGAATGTACGCCCCGGACTCATACCAAGGACTTACCAATGCCCCTGTCTTGTCGATGACAGCGAATTCAGATGGTATCGGGTGCTCGAAGTGTCTCCAGACAACTCCCCGGTCGCCATAGAAATCCCAAGCTCCCTCGAATTGGGGCTTGATGACGATCTCACCCAGGTGGTCGATGTAGCCCGCTTTGCCTTCGACCCTCACGGGGAACAGTTGGCCTGGAGTGCCACCCTTCGGGAGGTTCTGAATCTCTCCATCGGCTGACGTCGGGGCTAACTCAGCGTCTGTGTTGCTGACAGGTTCTGGGCTGCCAGGATTGCAGGACAGGGCGACGAGAATCCCGGTAGCTACCAGTGTAGGCAGCAGGCGATAGATCATTGTTGTTTCTCAGCCTCTCACCTTAATATTACGTCACGAACAGTGAATCTCAGTCATCATTTTCGAAAGGCCAATTGACGGAGTTTCTGCGGTTGCCTAATCCACACCCCGAGCCATCGCCTCGATCATCGAAGCCACTTCTTCAGCCGACTTCCCAAAGCTCTCGATAATCACGGCGTCCTCAGCCAGAGTCAGAGGGCTCTGCCCGCGGGTGTAGTCCTTGTGATCGCGCTCGACAACATCACGCACTACAGCCTGAAGCCGAAGCTCCGGATCGCGCTCTCGCATTTCCAGCCAGCGGCGACGCGCCCTCTCTTCAATCGAAGCGGTCAGAAAGATCAAAACCTCAGCATCGGGCGCGACCACCGTCGTGATATCCCGCCCCTCAACAATCACACCACCTGCAGCGATAATCGACTGCTGGCGAGCGACCATAACTTTACGAACTGAAGGGTGAGTCGAGTACTCGCTCGCGGCGGCTTGGCCGACGCGGAGGGAGCGGATCTCTTGAGTCACATCTTCACCAGCCAGAAACACCTTCTGCGGGTCACCCGGCTCAAACTTAATGTCCAGCCCCGAAGCAATCCCACGACTCC